>JAFWEA010000141.1 GCA_017543005.1 Solobacterium sp.
GATATCCTGATGGGAGCCCGGACATTCGATGATTTCATCCGGATCGCCAACGGCATCAGTGATATTACGGCCTATGACGAAAAGACCATGACGGATCTGGCGGATGATATCGAAGAACTCAACCGGACCAAGGCCAAGCTCGAGGAAGACAAGGTCAAGCTCGATGAAGCCAAACAGGAAGTCGTGGACAAGCAGAATACCATTCTGGCCTTGAAATACGAAGTGCAGCTGGTGGAGCAGGAACTGCGGAATCAGTTCGCCGAACTGGAAGCCCAGGGCAACCGGATTGCCGGTGATATCGAGGCAATTCAGGAAACCATGCGGGAGATTACCGAGCAGCTCAACCAGATTGCCGGTACATCCGGATGGACCTATCCGGTGGCCGGGGGGCGTTATTCGGCCGGTACCTGGCACTACAGCAGCGGCGGTGTGCATCTCGGCATGGATATTGCGGCGGCCAAGGGTTCCACCGTCATGGCGGTCGGCAACGGCGTCATCATCAAGAGCGCTGACGGCTGCGGGGATGGGTATCTGGGCAACTGGTGTGCCGGCAGTCCGGGCGGATCGCTCGGCGGCGGCAACCAGGTCTACCTGCTGACTAAGATCAACGGCGGTCTGTACGCGGTCAAGTATGTGCATCTGCTGGCCGGTTCGCCGGTCGCCAAGGGCACGATCGTCCTGGCCGGGGATTATGTCGGTCAGGTCGGTACGTCCGGCAATTCAACCGGGCCGCACTGCCATATTGAAGTCTTCTACCTCGGCAGTGCCGATAACTTTACAAACTACGCGCAGAACTGGAACGGTGACCTGGCCTTCGGCTGTGGCTGGGGTTCGGCCGGTCTGAACCGCCTGTGCGAAAACGGGGCCGGAGCACCCTGCCGGGTCAAGCCGGAAAGCCTGTTCGGAAACGGTTAAGGGATCTTCTCAGGAAGATCTCTTTTTTCGTATGTACCGGGCGTCATCGGACAGATACTGTGTGTTAGAATATATGCATTATGAGTGAAGAAGAAAAGAAAACCCTTCCGGCGGAGGAAGATGATCTGATCCGCATCCCCGTCATGCGGCACCAGTCCGTACCAGCGGAGGATTATGAAAAACTGAAGAAGAAACACCGGCGTTTGAAAATCATTCTGGTCTTTGCGGCGGTGCTGTGCCTGATGCTCGGCTGGCTGGGCGGCAGCATTGTGCCGTATGCGTATGCCCACAGCATGCAGAACAGCATCAATGCCGTGACCGGCCTGGATTCATCCGACAAGTTCTCATCGATTCTGCGGGTCATGTCCGAAGAATGGTTCTTTGCGGCGGATATTGAAGATGTCAGTACCCGGCTGACTGACCAGGCCCTCTACGGCATGACCACCAATGAGGAAGACCCGCATACCTCCTATATGTCCAGTGAGGAAATCGAGTCGTTCACCCAGTCCATCAATCGGCATTTTGTCGGCATCGGCGTGCAGTATATCGATGCCGGGGACGGCATGTTCCTGGTGGAACGGGTATTCCGTTCTTCACCGGCTGAGGCAGCCGGGGTGCAGGCCGGCGATATCATCCGCTTTGTGAACGGGGAATCGACGGAAAACATGACCAGTGAAGACATTTCCGGCCGCGTAAGAGGCGAAGAGGGAACGAAGGTTTCCATCGGCTTTGAGCGCGACGGGGAGATCATCACCCTGGAGATCACCCGGGCCCCCATCAACAATACCGTCTACGGGGAAATCATGGCTGACGGCACAGGGTATCTGGAAATCATCCAGTTCGGGGATACGACCGCCCAGGAAGCCCGGGGTTACCTGGAGGACTTCCGTGACCGCAATGTACAGGAGCTGATTATTGACCTGCGCGGTGACGGCGGCGGCTATCTGGATTCCCTGCGGGCCGTGGCTTCGCTGTTTATCGAAGATGGCCCGGTAATCATGAAACAGGTCTACAGCGACGGCAAAGTGGAAGAGCTGCGCAGTGTGGAAGGCCTGGCCTTTGATTTCGCGCCGGTTGTCCTGCTGGTTGACCGCAACACCGCCAGCGCTGCCGAAGTCTTCACGCTGGCCATGAAGGAAAACCGGGACGACGTGACCATCATCGGCGAAACCACCTATGGCAAGGGCACCGTGCAGATCACCCGGTATTTCAATGACGGCTCGGCCCTGAAGTATACGACTTCCAAATGGGTTTCAAGTCAGGATGTCTGGGTCAACGGCACCGGCATCGAACCCGATATCGCCGTCGCAAACCATGAAGTGATCGGCACCACCTATGCGGAAATGCCGGATGAGGGCAGCTTCTCCTATGATTCGGTTTCCGAGTTTGTGCGCTTTGCCCAGCTCGGTCTTGATTATCTCGAATACGCTCCGGACCGCACCGACGGCTATCTGTCTCACGGCACCGAGAATGCCCTGCGGCAGTTCCAGCAGGATGCGGGCCTTGAAGCCACGGGCATACTGGACCAGAAGACCTACAATACGCTGATCTCGCGGATCATCCTGGATTACAACACGAACCGGGATCACGATCCGCAGCTGCAGAAGGCTCTGGAGGTGCTCCATGGCTGACCGGTTTGAACTGGTATCACCGTTCCATCCGACCGGGGATCAGCCGGAAGCGATCGACGAACTGGTCCGCGGCCTGCAGGCGGGCAAGAAAGAACAGGTTCTGGAAGGCGCCACCGGCACCGGCAAGACCTTCACCATGGCCAATGTCATCGCCCGGGTGAACCGTCCGACCCTGGTCTTCTCCCACAACAAGACGCTGGCCGGCCAGCTGTATTCCGAATTCAAGGAACTCTTCCCGCACAACCGGGTGGAATATTTCGTTTCCAATTTCGACTATTATCAGCCGGAAGCGTACATGCCGAAAAACGACATGTATATCGAAAAGACGGCGGCGATCAACGAAGAACTGGATATGTTCCGGGAATCGGCGATCAATTCCATCGTCGAGCGCCGGGATACGATCATCGTGGCTTCGGTCGCGTGCATCTACGCGGCCAGTGATCCGGAACAGTACAAGGACATGTTTTTTACGATCCGGGTCGGCGAAGAGATTGAACGCAACACGCTGCTGCGGAAGTTCATCGACCGCCAGTATGTCCGCAATGACATGGACCAGGGCCGCGGCACCCTGCGGGTGCGGGGCGATGTAATCGAAGTCGTGCCGGCCTACACGGATCAGTTCAACATCCGCATTGAAATGTTCGGGGACGAAATCGAGCGGATTACCGAAGTGGACCCGCTGACCGGGCATGTGCTGAATGCCTATCAGTTCTACAACATCTTCCCGGCGACCGGCTATGCCCGCTCGCACGAACAGATGCTGCGGGCCTGCAACGATATCGAGGCGGAACTGGAAGACCGCCTGAAGTATTTCGAAGAGGAAGGCAAACCGCTGGAAAAGGAACGGCTGGAACAGCGCACCCGGTTTGACCTGGAAGCGCTGCGGGAAAACGGTTACTGTGCCGGCATCGAAAACTACTCGATGCACATTGACGGCCGCGTGCCGGGCCAGCGTCCCTATAACCTGTTTGACTACTTCCCGGATGATTACCTGCTGATCGTGGACGAATCCCACGTCTCCCTGCCGCAGATCCGCGGCATGTACAACGGTGACCGGCAGCGCAAGGAAGTGCTGGTCCAGTACGGATTCCGGCTGCCCAGTGCATTGGATAACCGGCCCATGCGTTTTGATGAATTCGAAGGCATGATCAACCAGGTCATCTACTGTTCGGCCACGCCGGGCGATTATGAACTGGATCATGTCCATCACGAAGTCGTGGAACAGATCATCCGGCCGACCGGCCTGCTTGATCCGCTGATCAAGGTCAAGCCGACCCGGGGCCAGATCGATGATATCTGCGACCAGCTCGATGCCCGCATTAAGGTGGGGGAGCGGGTGCTGATCACAACCCTGACCGTCCGCATGGCGGAGGATCTGACCGATTATCTGAAGGAGCGCAGCTACAAGGTTGCCTACCTGCATCATGAAACCAAGACCCTGGAACGGTCCCAGATCATCCGTGATCTGCGGCTTGGCAAGGTGGATGTCATTGTCGGCATCAACCTGCTCAGGGAAGGCCTGGATATTCCGGAAGTATCACTGGTCTGCATTCTGGATGCGGACAAGGAAGGCTTCCTGCGCAGTGAGCGTTCCCTGATCCAGACGATCGGCCGGGCCGCCAGAAATGCCCATGGCGAAGTGCACATGTATGCCGATGTCATCACTGACTCCATGCGCCGGGCCATTGACGAGACCAACCGCCGCCGGGCCATCCAGCAGGCCTACAACGAGGAACACGGCATCATTCCGCAGACGGTCATCAAGCCGGTGGAAGATGCGATCCGCGGCAAGGAAACAAAGGAAATGGCCGCCAAGTACCTGAAGAAGAAAGCCAAGCTGAGCAAGCATGAAAAAGAAAAGATGCTGGCCGGCATGGAACAGGAGATGCGCGAAGCCGCAAGACTGCTCGACTTCGAGCGGGC
>JAFWEA010000142.1 GCA_017543005.1 Solobacterium sp.
ATACCAGACACCCAGTACGCCAAGACCCAGCCGGATGCCCAGAATATAGCCGCCCAGCAGCCGCATGGAGAACATGGAGCAGATGCCGACAATCATCGTATAACGGGCATCTCCCGAGGCCCTGAGGGCATTGGGCAGCACGAAGGCAACCGAATGGGTAATGGTCGCGACAACACAGTCGATAATAATGATCTTCCTGACGAGTACTGCCGCTTCCGCAGTCAGCGTATACATCCGCAGGGTCAGCGGCAGAGTCAGATACAGCAGGAGGTTCGCACAGCCGGTCATGACCGCCGCCAGGAACACCATCCGGCGGATGTAGAACTTCGCCTCATCATAGTCGTTCGCGCCGACACAGCGGCCGACCACCGTGACGATGGCCATGCCCATGGCACTGTCGGCAATATAGGCAATCGTGCCGAGACTGTTGGCGACCCCGTTGGCGGCAATCTGCGAAGTGCCCATCGTGGCGACGATGCTGGCCACCAGCACCTTGCCGAACTGGAACAGTCCGTTCTCGATGCCGTTGGGTACGGCAATGGAAAGAATCTTGCGGATGACATTGCGGCGCCAGCAGAAGATATTCTTCATCTGCAGAACGATTTCATTTTCCGGACTGAAGCAGCGCCGGATGATCAGCATAGCCGCCACGGCCCGGGAAATCAGCGTCGGTATGGCAACCCCGGCCACCCCGATGTGCAGGATATAGATACCGATATAATTGCCGGCAAGATTGATCAGATTCATCAGCATGCTGACACGCATGGTCACACTGGTCATATTCATGGCCCGGTGCAGGGCCGCCCCGCTGTTGTATATGCCCAGAAACGGGAACGAGAATGCCGTAATGACAAAATAGATCAGGCATGCTTCCATGACATCCGGCGCGATGGAATGATACAGCGTACCGATGATCTGCCGGTTGAACAGCAGGACGATCGCCATAAAGAAAGCCGGCAGCAGAAACGAAATCAGCACCAGCTGCCCGGCCGCCAGGTTGCTGTATTCTTTATCACCATGACCGATATACTGCGTGACAACAACCGCCCCGCCTGTCGTCAATGCGCACATGACGGCAATCACCAGGAAATTGACTTCATTGACCAATGAGACGCCCGAAATGGCTGCCTCTCCGACCGATGAAACCATCATTGTATCCAGCATGCCGACCAGGATCCCGAGGATCTGTTCGATCAGAAGCGGTATGATCAGCCGCTGCAGCTGCTTGTTTGAATATGTTTTCCCCTGAACCATGATTCTTATTGTACTTACCAGATATAAAAATGCCAATCTAATACATTTTCATTTGTTTCAGAAATAATTTATTGACATTTACAAAAGGAATGATTATATCTTTCATATAGAGATTAAATCTCTTATTAGATGGAGGATATATAAAAATGGATGCTAGAAAAGCTGCTCATGAAGTAAACGATTTTGTCATCGCTTACCGTCGTGACATTCACCGCCATCCGGAACTCTCCATGCAGGAATTCCGGACAACCGACCGTATCTGCGAAGAACTTGACAAGATGGGCGTCACCTACCGCCGGATGGAACCGACCGGTGTTCTGGCCGAAGTAAAAGGCGGCAAGGGTCCGGGCAAGACTGTCCTGCTGCGCGGTGACATCGATGCCCTGCCGGTTCAGGAAGAAACAGGCCTTGAATTCGCCAGTGAAATCCCCGGCTGCATGCACGCCTGCGGTCACGATACCCACAATGCGATGCTGATGGGCGCCGTTAAGTGCTTCCATGATCATCAGGATGAATTTGCCGGTACCGTCAAGTTTATCTTCCAGCCTTCCGAAGAAACTGGTCAGGGCGCCAAGGCCATGATCGCCGGCGGCTGCCTGGAAGGTGTAGACTACATGTTCGGCACCCATATCTCTTCCCAGGTTGAACTCGGCCATATCGAAGCCTGCCCAGGTCCGATGCACGCTTCCGCCTTCTGGTTCAAGATCAAGATCACCGGCATGTCCTCTCATGGTGCCGACCCGTACCATGGCCGTGATGCTGCCGTAGCCGGTTCTGCCGTCGTCATGGCGCTGCAGGACATGGTCGCCAGAGAATACAGTCCGATGGATCCGATGGTTGTTACTGTCGGTGATATCCACGCGCCGGGCCGCTTCAACATCATTCCTGGTGAATACCGCATGGAAGGTACAATCCGGACCTTCTCCCGTGAAATCAACGCTACCCTGCTGGATACCCTGAACCGGATTGCCAAGGGTGTTGCCGGTGCTTACCGATGCGAAGCCGAGGTTGAACTGATCGATGTTGCCGAAGTCAACGTCAACAACGAAGAAGCATACGAAATCGGCCGCAAGGCAGCGGAAAAGATCGTTCCTGGCTGTGTCGATCTGGCTCACCCGCAGATGGGCGGCGAAGACTTTGCCTACTACACACCGTATGTCAAGGCCAACTTCTTCACCCTCGGTGCCAAGCTGCCGGATGTGGAAGGAAAAGTCTATCCGATGCACCATGGCAAAGTTCTTTTCGATGAACGTGCCTTCGAAATCGGTGTTGCCCTGTATATCCAGGCAGCCCTTGATGCCATCGAAGCATAATTATCCAAGTTCTGAAAGTCCTGCTCCGCCAGGACTTTTTTTCGGTTTAATACTTGCAATTCATTTCGGACTGTGTATAATTAATTTTGCGCATTGGGGTATAGCCAAGCGGTAAGGCAACTGGCTCTGAACCAGTCATTTCAGGAGTTCGAATCTCTTTACCCCAGCCATGCTTATTAACGGATCCTGTGAGGATCCGTTTTTCGTTATTTGTCCCCTATCTGAGTTGAATGAATATTCGAATAAAAGTATAATAACTTAACGAGAGGTAAATGATCATGGGAGATGAAATTCGTACAAGATTTGCACCCAGCCCGACCGGCTATATGCACATCGGCAACCTCAGAACTGCCCTGTGGACATATCTGATTGCCAAAAAGGATCCCAACGGAAAGTTTATTCTGCGGATCGAAGACACTGATCAGTCCCGTCAGGTTGAAGGTGCGACAGAAATTATTTATGAGACGCTGAAAGAATGCGGTCTCAAGCATGATGAAGGACCGGATATCGGCGGCCCTGTCGGACCGTATGTACAGTCCGACCGCATGCGTGAAGGCATTTACATGAAGTATGCCCGCGAACTGGTTCACCTGGGCGGCGCCCACTACTGCTTCTGCAAGGAAGAAGATGTGGAAGCCCAGCGGCAGATTGCCAATGCCCGCGGCGTTGCATTCAAGTTCAATGACCCCTGCCGGCTGATTCCGTGGGAAGAAGCCGAAAAGCGGATTGAAGCCGGTGAAACGTTCACGGTCCGTCAGACGATTCCGGAAACCGGCACTACTTCCTTCAACGATGAAGTGTTCGGCACCATCACCGTTGAAAACAGCACACTGGATGACAACATCCTGCTGAAAAGCGACGGCTTCCCGACCTACAACTTTGCCAACGTCATCGATGACCATTTGATGGGCATCACCGATGTGGTCCGCGGCATGGAATACCTGAGTTCTGCCCCGAAGTACAACCTGCTGTATGAGGCATACGGCTGGGAGATTCCGCGTTATGTCCACTGCCCGCCGGTCATGAAGGATGAACACCACAAGCTGTCCAAGCGGAACGGTGACGCTTCCTTCGCCGATCTGGTTGCCAAGGGTTACCTGCCGGATGCGATTCTGAATTATATCGCCATGCTGGGCTGGGCGCCGGAAACCGACAAGGAAATCTATACTCTGGAAGAAATGGTCGACGCGTTCAACGTCAAGCGGATCAGCACTTCCGGTGCGATCTTCGACATCGTCAAGCTGACCTCCATCAACGGCATATGGCTGCGCAACATGGATCTGGACAAGTACTATGACCTGGTCAAGCCGTGGATTGACAAAGCTGTATCCGATAAATTTGACAAGAAGAAGATTGCCGAAATCCTGCATCAGCGGGTCAACACCCTGGCCGAGATTCCGGAAATGGTCGACTTCTTCGATACCATGCCGGATTATGATCTTGAACTCTACAAGAACAAGAAGATGAAGACTGATGCGGCCATTTCCCTGAAGTCTCTGCTGGCTGTGCGTGAAGCCCTGGCTGGCGTGACAGACTGGAATCAGACAGTCCTGCATGACACCCTGATGGCCCTGCCGGCAAAGATGGAAATGAAAAACGGTCAGATCCTCTTCCCGCTGCGGCTGGCGATCTCCGGCAAGCAGTTCACTCCGGGCGGCGGTATCGAAATCGCTGACATCCTGGGCAAAGAGGAAACCCTCAGAAGAATCGACGCGGCAATTGCCCGCCTCTCTTGATCCTGATAAAAAAAATTGCTGTATCTGCGCAATGCGGATACAGCTTTTTTTCAGTTCTTATTCAGGATATAGCGGATCTTGCGGCGCACCCTTCTGTACAGCCGGTCATTGCGGAACCAGGCCTTGTACTTCTTTTCGTCGAAGACGGCATCGAACTCCCCGAGGAATTCCAGGAAATCACCGCCGAAGCTCTTCTTGAAGTCCTGCTGGCCATAGTATTCGTCATGGGGGTCCAGGGATCCGGAAATCCCTTCGAAATCATATGTCTTGGCCCCCTGTCCGTACAGATCCTCGATGGCATAACGATGCAGCGCAAAGGCCGCCCGGAAGTTCATGAGGGTCTTGGCCGTGTACATGTTGACATTCCAGACATTGACGCCCTGCATGATGATGAACTTGGCGCCAAGCGGCACTTCTTCATCCTTGTCGTAGCCCTTCTCCCGGATCTCGGCAATTTCCTTTTTTAAAGCCTCGATGTTTTTGCGGACCGGCAGCATCTTGTTTTCGTCCTTCATGAGCGAAAGATGCTTCTCTTCCTGTTCGACGATGGCTTCCAGGCTGCATCTGGCCTGATGGAAATTCGTCGTTACCACATAGTAATGGACATACGGCTCATAGGTATCCCAGAGTTTCTGAAACCAGGTGATGTCTTTCGGGCGGAACCCGCGGACATGGCTCAGATCTTCCTCATTGCTGACGAGGATATCGAGTTCATCCCGGCCGGCTTTATGGACCCTGACACAGCGGTCAGAATTCTTTGAAGTCAGAGTGTTACAGCGCTTGATGCCCTTGAGGACCTTATCAAACGGCTGGTCCAGGTCAAGACGGTACGTATAGCGGCTCATCCAGTTGCCGCTGTAGCCGTAGTTATAGCCCAGATGCCTGAAGCCGGCCTGCTCAAGGATTTCGGTCACGTATTCATGGTTGAAGCCGTTTTCCTTCAGTCTGCCGTCTTTTTCGTGCTCAAGCCTGGTAATGTTGAAGTCCATGCGCAGAAAGAATGAGCCCTTTTCTCTGGCATGCTCTTTCAGGCTGCGGGCAAAGAAATCTATCAGTTCCCGGTTTTCGATATCGAGATTGAAGCCATACTGACAGTAACTGTATTGGGAAAACGGAAACTTTGTCTTCTTATGAAGCATGACAGCGGTGGCGATCAGATTTCCGGCCTCATCTTCCACCCCGAGCAGTTCCCCTTCGTCATATTCGCCCTTCATCAGGCGGATAAACGGTGAGGTCTTGCTGTAGTGGTTCAAAGGGCTGGCAATGGCAAAGGCATCAAACCGGGCCGGATCAACATCCGTAACAAATCTCATCAGGATTCCCTCCCGCGCAGCTTTGCGGCTGTCTTGAGCAGATAAGGATAGACGCTGTCAAACAGGCGGTACATCACCGGATTGAGAACGATATTGAATTCACCGATATATTCCTCGACCTGCATCAGCCAGTTGGACTTGAACAGGGTCAGGCCGTCATCCAGGGTGCCTTCAATGCCGCCGAAGCTGCAGTGCCGGATTCCCAGATCCACACAGCGGTCCAGACACCGGGCATAGAGCAGATAACTGGAATACATGCGCAGATAATCAGGATGATTGCCCATATAGAACAGTTCCATCAGGGAATCGTTGTATACTGCCAGGATCCCGCTGGTGATGACCTCATCCTTGCCTTCCCGCTCGTAATCCTGTTCCAGTTTCTGCAGTTCCTTCTGATCATTCTGCAGCTGCTGATTCACGGCAGCCCGTTCCTTCTTGCTCAGCTGGCCGGCCAGTTTTTCGGTGTTTTCGGCGATGGCATCCCGTAGCTTCTGCAGCTGTTCCGGAAACCGCAGCCGGGTCACCATGCAGATGGCATGATCCCCGTAGACTTCCATCATATTGCGGAAATAATCCTCATTCCGCAGGGCTACCTTCTTGCGCACTTCGGTATAATGCATGGCCTGGGCAAAAGCCGGGATATATTCCGGGCCTTCCAGCACTTCAATACCCTTATGCTCGGCCGCCCGGATGCATTTCATGGTCTTATGCTCGAGCTTCGAGCGGTAATCCGGATCGACCTCCATGGCCGCATTGAACCGCGGCTGGGTGCTCTCTTCAATCTTTACCGTGAACCCGCGATGCTCGGCCCCGAGCTGTTTCAGGGCATCGATGATATCCTGGTTCATGTACGGCTGTTCTTCGTGGCGCTGCCGGTAATCATAGCAGCGGGACAGCACGGAGGGATCAAAGCGGATCGCAATTGCCTTTTTCTGTCTCGCGATCTTTTTCAGACTGGCAAAATAAAACTCCAGCAGTTCCCGGTTATGATAATCCATGACCGGACCGCGCGGCAGGTAAAACAGCGTGGTGCCCAGCGGCATCCGGCGGATCAGCACCAGGCCGGCCGCCCTGATTTCGCCGTCTTCGGTCACACTCGTCAGCATCCCCTGCCAGCTTGTCTTGATCTTCAGCCAGTCACTGCACTGAAACAGCGTATTCTGCTCGGAAGACATGACAAAGCGGTCAAACTGCTGACTGTCTGTATCTGTATGAAATTCATATGTCATATGTGTATTCTATCATTCCTTTTCCGGGAAAGAAAAGCACCCCGCAGGGTGCCTGTTTTATCATGGTGACGCGTACGGGATTCGAACCCGTGAATGCCGCCTTGAGAGGGCGGTGTGTTAAGCCCCTTCACCAACGCGCCGTATAGAAGGAACTTTACGTTCCTTCTTCAGATTTGTCAAGCCGCCAGTGCTTTTTTCGCCGTATCAGCCAGCTCCTTGAACGCCTTTTCATCATGAATGGCGATTTCACTGAGCATCTTCCGGTTGATGTTGATGCCGGCAACCTTCAGACCATGCATCAGCTTGGAATAGCTGAGATCGTTCATTCTGGCTGCCGCATTGATTCTGGCAATCCAGAGCTTTCTCATTTCCCGCTTCAGCTGCTTGCGGTCATTGTAGGAATACCGCTGGGAACGCATGACCTGTTCATGTGCTGTTCTGTACAGCAGATGCTTGCTGCCGAAATAACCCTTGGCAAGCTTCAGAACCTTTTTACGACGGTTTCTTGTCGGTGTGGATCCTTTTACTCTCATTTCCGTTCACCTCCCGATTAACCCTGCAGAAGCTGCTTGTCGCGCTTGAAGTCTGTCTTGTGAGCCAGGGTCGGCTTAGCCAGATGCTTTTTCTGCTTGTGTGTCTTGTTAGCCGCAAAATGCGAGATATAGTTGTGCTTTGTCTTCATTTCGCCAGTACCAGTCAGCTTTACGCGCTTTGCGAAAGTCTTCTTGGTCTTCATGCGAATCTTCTTCGGCTTCTTTGCCTTCGCTTTCATTTCCTGTTCCTCCTCGTGCTGTTACTTCTTTTTCGGGGACAGCACGACCGACATCGTGTTGCCTTCCATACTCGGGGCTTTTTCCACATTTGCAATATCCGCAAGCTGTTCCATGAACTTCTTCATGACCTGCTCGCCGACTTCCTTACGCGTGATCATACGACCGCGGAAGCGCATATCGATTTTGACCTTCTGTCCTGATTCAAGCCATTTTCTGGACTGATTCAGCTTGGTATCAAAGTCATGCTGATCAATGACCGGGGAAAGCCGCAGCGGCTTGATTTCCGTGACATGCTGCTTCTTCTTTGCCTCTCTTGCCTTTTTCTGCTCGGCAAAGTGGAACTTGCCGTAATCGAGAATCTTGCAGACCGGCGGCTTCGCATTCGGAGCCACACAGTAAAGATCGAGATTCTGATCATACGCCAGTTCAAGCGCTTCACGGCGCATCATAACGCCCAACTGCTCGCCATTCTGTCCGATAACAAGGACTTCATGGAAACGGATGTTTTCGTTTACCAGTTCTTCCGGTACATTTCTTTTCGGTTTAACGTATTGCAAGCATACCTCCTGTAAATGAAAGCAGGCGCATGTATCGCACCTGCCTAAAAGTCTGATTCTTCGGCATTGACCCATATCCTGAGGACATCGGGTGAGAAGCGATACTTCTGCTTTCCGTAATTTGAGTACCTGTATAATTTATCAGTCTTTACTGCTGTTGTCAATATGCTTTTTCAGATATCAAAACCAAGCACGTTGACAGTGACATCGTTGGGCTTGTAGCCGGTCATGAAGGCCACATTTTCATAGATTTTGTTCTGGACAAGCTCACAGGTCGCATTCACATTGGCCCCGTATTTGACGTTGATATCAACGATGATATTCAGCCGGTTGTTCTTGTCGATCTTGATCTGAATCGGCTTGTTGAAAGCCGAGGATGTGATCCTGGAGGCTGTTTCGATCTCATCAATGGAAATCTCCGTGATGGACTGAAAAACAGATTTATTAATGGCAATCATGCCGTTTTCTTCTTTGCTGTTTAAGACAATATAATCCTGTGCCATATACTTCCACCTCTTTCGTATTATAGCAGTTTTATTAACATCGGTTCAACGCCGCCGCAGGGCTTTGGGAAGTTTGTTTTTGATCTGGCTGCCGTCACCGCGGCCGTGTCCCACCGGATACCCGTGCCAGAGCAGTGCAAACCACCCTTTTTCGCCATGATACGGAATGCTTTCGCCCCGCATGTACTTTTCCATCGCTCTGTCATCCAGTTCAAAGCGATGATGCCAGTTCTCTCCGTCCGCCATGCACCAGGCATAATCCGGTTCAAACCGGTCCCGGCGGATTTCCCCCAGCAGCACCTGATGCCGCATGATCCGGCATCTGCCTGCTTTGATCATC
>JAFWEA010000143.1 GCA_017543005.1 Solobacterium sp.
AGCTGTTCCAGCACCCACACATTGCCGCAGTAAAAGGTCATGTCATCCGCATGCGGATACAGGCCGGCAAACAGGAAATACAGATCCCAGCCTGCTTCCGTCCGGTGCAGAAACGGCACCTTGATGCGCAGGCCGCCGTATTCAAAGCGGGCCTTGACCAGCCAGTCCTTTTCCGCCATGGCCGCCAGGGCCAGACCCGCATCATCCCCGCGCTCGCCGCAGAAATAATCCGTCAGGCCGAACATCTTTACAGCCAGGTCGGTAATTGCTTCATCCCTTCTGACAAAGGGCTGAAACGGTGCCCTGGGCAGGGTGGCATCGAGCTGAAACAGCCGCGGGCAGCGGGTATATTTTTTGACGTCAGAAAGATGATACATCAGCACCCGGTATCCTTTCCGATCATATTCTGGCCATTGACGCGGGTATATTCCACCATGGCAAAGTCACCCGGGGCCAGATCCCGCTCGCTGCGGAAGCGTACGACCCCGTCCACGCCGTCCGGCGCAAACATGGCACTGCGTCCGATATACATGCCGGTCAGACCGTCATGGGCTTCCACCATGACTTCGTCCGTCTGCCCCAGCCAGCTTTCCCTGGCCGCCCGGACAATCGCATCCTGGGCTGTCATGATCTCCGTCAGCCGTCTTTCCTTCTCTTCCGGCGGCACATCATCATCCAGTTCGGCACTGGCGGTTCCTTCTTCCCGGGAATAGGTAAAGGCCCCGAGATGGTCCCAGCCGATCTCCTTGACCAGCGCGACGTTCTCCTCATGCTCGGCCAGGGTTTCACCCGGGAAGCCGGTAATCAGGGTTGTCCGCAGCACCGGATGGGCAAACGATCGGCGGATCATCTGAACCCGGTCCAGGATTTCCGCCTTTGTGCCGCGGCGGTGCATGGCCTTCAGCAGCCGGTCATTGCCGTGCTGGATGGGAATATCAAAGTACGGCAGCACATGTCTGCTGTTCTTTATGGTTTCAATCAGATCATCCGGGATTTCATCCGGATACAGGTAAAGGATCCGGATCCACTTGACCCCTTCGATTTCATCCAGTTCCTTCAACAGGGAGGAAAGATGCAGCTTCCCGTCGAAATCAATGCCGTAGCGGGAACTGTCCTGGGCGATCAGGTTCAATTCCTTTACTCCCGCCGCCACCAGCCGTTTCGCCTCAGCCACCAGTTCGGCCTGCGGCACGGACCGCATCGGGCCGCGGATCAGCGGGATGGCGCAGTACGCACAGCGGTTGTCACAGCCATCGGCGATCCTGAGATACGCCAGCCAGGGCTTGCCCGAAAGCACCCGCGGCGTCTTGCCGTAGGTATTGGGAATCCGCACCCCGATTTCTTCCGAAAGGATATGACCCAGGTCGCCGTATTCATCGATGCTGATGAAGCGGTCCACTTCCGGCATTTCCTCTTCCAGCTGCGGCTTGTAGCGCTGGGAAAGACAGCCCATGACAATCAGCTTCTTCAGCCCTGACTGCTTCAGTTCGGCCGCATCCAGGATTGTATCAATCGCCTCCATTTTGGCGCTTTCAATAAACCCGCATGTATTGATAATGATTACTTCTGCTTCTTCTCTGTTTTTGACAATTTCCTGCCCGCCGGCCTGCAGTATGCCGAGCAGGTTTTCCGTATCCACCAGGTTCTTTGCACAGCCCAGTGATATCACTCCGATTTTCATATCATCACTCCGGTTTCCAACAGTATTCTAGCATAACACAAAACAGAAAAAAGGTGCCGCCGGAGCAGCACCTTGCAGAACCCTGTTATTTCTTCTTGATGTTCTTTCTGATATCGAGGGCAACCGCAGTAACGATGACGATACCCTGAACGATGTAGTTGTAGTACGGGTTGACACCCAGGAACTGCAGGACGATCTTCAGCAGTTCGAAGACCAGGACACCGACCAGGACGCCCGGCACGGTACCGATACCGCCGGTGGTGGAGATACCGCCGATGGTGCATCCGGCGATGGCTTCAAGTTCATAACCCTGACCCATGGAAGCGGAGGCACCGCCGGACTTGGCCGCCAGCAGCCAGCCCGCGATGGCATACATGATACCGGCTGTCACGTAGATCATCAGGGTTGTCTTCTTGGTGTTGACACCGGAGACTTCCGCTGCGACTTCGTTGCCGCCGATGGCATACATGTACTTGCCGTGTCTTGTCTTGTTGTAGATGAACCAGAACAGACCGCCGAAGAAGGCTGCGACGAACAGCAGGTACGGCAGATGGAAGCCCTTGACACTGCCGATACGGCCGGTAATCAGCTTGATGTAGGTGTCACGGAACCCGCCGATCGGCTGCGCATTGGTCAGCGTCAGGCAGAGACCGTAAACGATGGTCTGTGTACCCAGAGTTGTGATGAACGGCGGAACCTTCAGCCGGGAAATGATCAGACCGTTCATGCAGCCGAACATGGCACCGGCAATGATGACAACGATCAGCGCGACGAACATGTTGAATTCCGGCAGATTGGCGAACAGACGGCCTGTGTAGTCAGCTCTCTGAACGAGAATACCGGAAAGGCACGCGGCCAGACCGACCTGACGGCCGGCAGACAGGTCTGTTCCCTTGGTGATCAGACAGCCGGAAACACCCAGCGCAATAACGAAACGGATGGCTGTGTTGCTCATCAGGTTGCCGAAGTTAGCCCAAGAGAAGAAGTTCTTGGTGGTAAAGCCAACAATGATCGAGACGACTGCCAGCATGACCACAATCGGATTACCCTTCAAATAATCTAATACTTTTTTCATGATGTTATCCCCTTACCTATGCTTCGAACTGGGTTGCCAGTTCCATGATGTTTTCCTGTGTCGCATCCTTGCCGTCGATGAAGCCTGTCACACGGCCGTCGCACATGACCATGATCCGGTCCGACATGCCGATGAGTTCGCTCATTTCGGAAGAGATCATGATGATGCTCTTG
>JAFWEA010000144.1 GCA_017543005.1 Solobacterium sp.
GAGACCGATATGAGAAGATCGATTTATTCATCAATATGGCACTAAATTCGACACGAGTGGTGAAATATCGCGATGTGATGTCTAAAAAATCCAGTAAATAAGCGGTTATTCACCAACGCAGTGCAAATTACCACCTTTATTCAATTATCAGGCAGTTCCAGCCGGTCAGCCGGCAGGGGCGGATGGCTGATCACCGAGCGGATCCACGGACCGTAATTGGCCTGATCCAGAACAGTCAGCAGTTTCTTCCATTCCGGTGAGCGGAAGTCGTCCGCATGTTCGGCGATCGTACCGGTCTCATACCAGACAAAGTAATCATCAAGCAGGGGCAGGAAGATTTCCTGCTCTTTCTGACTGACCTGAAGTTCTGCCAGCATGTCCGCCAGGGCATTGTGCAGCCGGGCGGCGGCTTCTTCATCCAGTTTCCTAACGGTCTCAGCCAGCTCTGCCGACCCGCAGGTCTCCAGATCCAATGACTTTGCCTGATAGGAAATATGATTTTCTTCCAGCGTGAGCAGTCCGTACAGGTGCGGGGCCATGGCCGGCATCCCGTTGATGATCTCGTACAGCTTCCGGTGCTGCAGGATGGCCTGCGAGTGCAGATGACCGCTCAGGCAGAGGGCCACCGGATAACGCTGCAGCAGGGCGGCCAGATCCGGATTGGTGATACTGCCGGCGGTGTCATCGATGCCGGGGATGACATTGTGGTGGGAAAGGAAAATCACCTGCAGACCATCGGCGGCTGCGGCTTTAAGGCGCGCTTCCAGCCAGTCCATGGTGCCATCGGAAAATGTCCCCCGGGAAGCCGAGGCATCCATATGGTCATCCATCATCAGCAGGGCATAGCCGCCAAGGCGCACCTCATAGCTCAGCGAATGCGGATCCGTCACATCGCCGGTCATGAAGGCACCGTAGAGTTCCTTCAGGGTTTCCCGGTCAGCCTTGTCGTAATCATGATTGCCCGGCAGGACCAGAACCCGGATACCGGCGTCAGCTGCTTCCTGCAGGTATGAACAGAGCCGGCGGGCATCGTCCGGCGTCCCGCTGTTGGTGTTGTCACCGGTCAGGATCAGCACGTCCGGCCGGATGGCAATGACTTCATTGACCATCGCCTGAGTCACTTCATCGATGCAGGCCATGACCGGCACAATCTGTCCGGAAGCTTCCGCCGCGGTATAGTGCAGATCCGAGACAATCACGGCAGATACCGGGTCATGATCAGCTGTTTCCTGCGGCTTGCTGCAAGCGCTTAACAGACAGAGCGCTATGACAAGAAAGAGACGTTTCATAGCGTTATCATAGCAGAGCCCGGTTTTTCATTCATCCGAAAAAAAGGTATACTGAAAACAGAGACTACATTTTACGGAGGAATCATCTATGGACGCAATGTCAAGATTTAACCTGTGGCTGGAAAAAATGCCCCCGCAGGATCCGCTGTATGCGGAACTGGAAGAAATAAAGGACAAACCCGAAGAAATCGAGGAACGCTTCTATCAGGAACTGTCATTCGGCACTGCCGGTCTGCGCGGCAAGCTCAAAGCCGGCACGAACTGCATGAATGTCTATACAGTCGGCAAGGCGACCCAGGGTATTGCCCGCTATATCATCTCGCATGGCCGCTCAGCCATGGACCGGGGTGTTGTCATTGCCCATGACTCGCGCCATTTCTCAAAGGAATTCTCGCAACTGACAGCCGGCATCCTGGCGGCCAACGGCATCCGGGCATACGTGTTCCCGGACCTGCGGCCGACGCCGGAGCTGGCCTATATGGTCCGCAAGCTCGGCACCACAGCCGGCATCAATATCACCGCTTCCCACAACCCGAAGGAATACAACGGATACAAGGCTTACTGGAGCGACGGCTGCCAGGTCAGCAGTGAGATCGCCGACGGCATGTACCGGCAGATTGAAGCGGTTGACCCGTTTGAAGATGTGCTGACCATGCCGTTTGAGGAAGGCGTGAAAAGCGGCATGATCACCGTGCTCGGGCCGGAATATGACCGGGCCTACCTGGATCTGATCGAAGGCCTGGCCATCCATGACTGGAACGAGCTTGATCTGGATATCCCGATGGTCTATACACCGCTCAACGGGGCCGGGGCTGTGCCGTTTGCCGAAATGATGAAGGACCGCGGCTTCCGCAACTGGCATATTGTGGAAGAGCAGAAGGATCCTGATCCGGACTTCACCACGGTCGGCTATCCGAACCCGGAATCACCGGCTGCCTTCAAGCTGAGTGAGGAACTGGGCGAACGCACCGGGGCTGAACTGCTGATGGCCACCGATCCGGATGCGGACCGCTTTGCGATCGAACTGCGGGATGATGACGGCAACTACGTCCCGCTCAACGGCAACCAGACCGGATACCTTCTGGTTAATTACATCCTGGAAGGACACCGGGATGCCGGAACCCTGCCGGCCAACGGGGCCATGGTCAAATCCATCGTCACCAGCACCCTGAGCACCATCATTGCCGAAGCCTACGGGGTGAAGATGTTCGAGTCGCTGACCGGCTTCAAGAATATCTGCGGCCGGATTCCGGAACTGGAAAAGATGGGCTATCACTACATGTTCGGCTACGAGGAATCCGTCGGCTATGCGGCCTGCCCGGAAATCCGGGACAAGGACGGCATCTCCGCCGGCATGCTGGTGGCAGAAGCGGCTGCCTATTACCGCCGGCAGGGGAAGACCCTGTGGCAGGTACTGCAGGAAATATATGAGAAATACGGTTTCTTTGATGAAGAAGAACCGAATATCGTGCTGGACGGTATTGCCGGGGCATTGCGGATCAAACGGATGATGAAATATGTCCGGGAAAATCCGATGAAGGAAGTGGCTGGTGCGAAGGTCATCAAGGTTGTCGACTACATCGACGGCTATGAAGACATTCCGGCTTCCAATGTCATGCGCTTCTGGCTGGACAACGGCAGCTGGTTTGCCATCCGGCCGTCCGGTACGGAACCGAAGATCAAATTCTATTTCTATTCCCGGCAGTCCAGCCGGGAGAAGGCCATGATCGTCAACTCACAGATCAGGGAAGAAGTGCTTGGCCTGATCGACGCCGTGGAATAAATCAGTACATGGAAAGATCCCTGCGGGGATCTTTTCTGTTGACACAATAATTATATTTGATAAAATACAATTGTAATAAATATAAGGAGGAAATTCACCATGAGCATCTATGATTACAGCGTCACCAATACAGCCGGGGAAGAAGTTTCCCTGAAGAATTACGAAGGCAAAGTTCTGCTCATTGTCAATACAGCCACCGGCTGCGGCTTCACTCCGCAGTACGAAGATATCGAAAAGATGTACGAGGAATATCATGAGAAGGGGCTCGAGATCATCGATATCCCGTGCAACCAGTTCATGGGCCAGACCCCGGGCACTGATGAAGAAATTCATGAATTCTGCACCCTGCACTACAACACCCAGTTCCCGCAGATGAAGAAGAGCGAAGTCAACGGTGAAAACGCGCTGCCGCTGTACGGCTACCTGAAGAGCCAGAAGGGCTTCGAAGGCTTCGGCAAGGGCATGAAGGCCATGGCCATGGGTGCCATGCTGTCGAAGATCGACAAGAACTACAAGAACAACCCGGAGATCAAGTGGAACTTCACAAAGTTCGTTGTTGACCGCCAGGGCAATGTCGTCGCCCGGTTTGAACCGACCGCCGACATGGCTGAAGTTGCCCGCTGCGTCGCGTCTCTCCTGTAATACCTTTTTTCAAATTCAAACGGATGCGGTATAATTGCACAGAAAGGATGGTGCCGGATGGAAGAAATCAAACTGCCGGAATACTATAACCCGGATGAAGCCCTCCGCCTGGAGAACCAGCTGTGCTTCCCGCTGTATGCGTGTGCCCGCAAGGTTGTCAGCCAGTATACCCCGTTCCTGAAGCCGCTGGGCATTACCTACACACAGTATCTTGTGTTTATGCTGCTGTGGGCTGAGGACGGCCTGAGCGTAGGGGATCTGTGCAGCCGTCTGTATCTGGACAGCGGCACGCTGACCCCGATGCTGAAGAAGATGGAAGAAAAACATCTGGTGGAACGGCGCCGGAGCAAGGATGACGAACGGGTCGTCCGCATCTGGCTGACGGAAGAAGGAAAGAAGATGAAGGAAAAAGCCGCAGCCATTCCGCTGCAGGTCGGCTCCTGCATCAGGATCTCACCGGAGGAAGCGTCAGCCCTGTACTCACTGCTGTACAAAACAATTGAACAGATCTGAACAGGAAGACCGCTGCGGCGGTCTTCTGTTATAATTGGAACAGTTTACTGAGGAGTCTCCGTATGAAGCATATCATTGTCAATCCGGCCGGTGCTTCCGGGCATGCCGGCCAGATCTGGAAACAGATCGAACCCATCCTGAAAGCCCAGCCCAGGCCGTATGAAGTCCATTTTTCAAGACCGGATCTTTCCATTGAAAGCCTGACCCGGGATCTGAGTGCCAGGACGGAAGATGAGGACATCATCGTGATCGGCGGTGACGGCAGCGTCAATGAGGCCGTCAACGGGCTGAGCCGCTTCAATGGGATCCGGCTTGGTTTTGTGCCGTGTGGGTCCGGCAATGACCTGGCCCGGGATCTGGCGGTGCCGCATGATCCGGAAGAAACGATGAAGCGGATCCTGAGCGGGCATACCGTGCGGGTCATTGATATCGGTGAAGTCACCATGCATGATACCTGTAACTGGATTGATCCGCTGACCCTGGAACAGGATCCCGCCTATCGGACAGAACCTGTCACAAGGCACTTTGTCATCAGTACGGGGCTTGGCTTTGATGCCGAGATCTGCGAGGGTGTCATGTACTCACAGACAAAGAAAGTCCTGAACCGGATTCGGGCCGGCAAGCTGTCATATCTTGCCGTAGCCATGCGGCTGATCTTCCGCAACGAGAGCTTCTATCTCGAGATGAAAACGGATGACAGGACCCTGCAGCAGGCCCGGGCCATGTTTGCGGTGGCGATGAATCACCGGTATGAAGGAGGCGGCTTCATGTTCTGCCCGCGGGCCGTAAACAATGACGGGCTGCTGGATTACTGCCTGGTGCATGATATGAGCACGGCGGACTTCTTCCGGCTGTTCCCGTCCAGTTATGACGGGCATCATCTGGAATACACTGACCACGTGGAAGCCGGCCGCAGCCGCTCGATTGAGATGCGGGCTGACCGGCCGCTCTGGGTCCATACCGACGGGGAGATCCACTGCAAGTCCTCCCATATCACCGTCACGCTGAACAAGGAACAGCTGGCCATGCTGGTCTAGAAGGAAACCATATGAACAAACAGGAAACCTATGCCTTTCTGAAAGAGAAGGGAATTGCGTTTGAGGTCACCGAACATGCCCCGATCTATACCATTGAGGAGATGCTGGAGCTTGGCCTGCCCTGGCCGGAGAAGGTGGCGAAGAATCTGTTCGTGCGCGATGCCCGGAAGAAGGAGTACTACCTGATCGTCATCCGCGAGGACAAGCGGTTTGACCTGAAGCAGTTCCAGGAAACATACCAGACCAGAAGACTGGGCTTTGCGTCGGAAGAAGATCTGGAACGGATTCTGAAAATCAAAAGAGGTGCGGTTACACCTCTCGGCATTCTGAATGATGAACAGGCCATGGTCCATGTCTATCTTGACGAAGACCTCGCTGGCGGCATCATCGGCGTGCATCCCAATGAAAACACCGCCACGGTCTGGCTGCAGTTTTCCGACCTGCTGCAGCTGCTGAAAGACCATGGTAACGATGTGCACGTTGTCAGTTTTTAAACGGGTTGATCATTGAGATCACTTTCTGCAGTTTTTCCAGAATATCATTCAGCGCTTTGGTATCGATGCCTTCCAGGGTGCCGTTGACCTTTTCGGCAACAGCATTGATCTGTTTCAGGGCGTCGTAAAGGTCACGGTACAGCCGGATGACCTTCGGCACGCAGAACAGCAGGAGGGCCAGAATCACAAGCAGAACAGCCAGACTGATATACCGTCTGGTTTTTTCTTTCTTCTCCCGGCGCTGCTGGTCTTTGACCAGTTCCATCAGCAGTTCATGATCCGTCATGGTTTCGATGTTATCAGGCATAATCGGGTACCTCTTCTGCTTCCGTTATATCATATTTTTACGTACGCTTCTGTAACCGGGCCGGATAATCTGCTAAAATACACATGTTATGGCAACGAAAAAAAGAAGACGTCTGAAAAAGGGCGCAAAGCTGATATTAATCGTTTTTGCGGCAGTGCTGATCGGCCTGCTGGGACTGCTGGCGTGGAACCTCAGGCCGGCAAAAAGCCCGGCAGCGGCGGTAACGCCGGAACCCACGGCCGAGCCGGCCACCCCTGAGCCGACACCGGATCTGGTGCCGGACTGGCTGGATATCGGGACGGCCGAAGCGAAATACCGCATCTTCCGGCAGGATCATGAGATCAACAGCGAAGTGAAGGCGTATGTGTACTTTACATCCGGACTGATCGAACAGCCGGTGGTGCAGAGTTCCGACAACAGCAAGTACCTGACCGTCAACTGGGAGGACATGTCCTACCGCTCGTACGGTTCGGCCTTCATGGACTACCGCAACAATCCGGAAATCGATGAGAATATCATCATCTACGGCCACTATGTCTATGAACGGCGCAGCCCGGATGATCGCACGCTCATGTTTACCCCGCTGGCGCTGCTGCGGGATGAGAGCGTCTACCCGGACAACAAGATGGTTGTGCTGATGACGGAAGATCATCTTTACGGCTATGAACTGGCCTATGTCTATGACTGCCCGCTGGTGCCGACCGAATACGGGGACATGGCCCGCGAGGACCTGCAGTTCAACCTGACCGAATACGACAGTGATTATTTTGCGGCATATACCAAGGCCATCGAGGGCGTGCAGCTCTACGACACGGGTGTGGAAATCGCCGACGGCGAACGCATGCTCAGCCTGCAGACCTGCATCGAGTGGCACGAAGAATCCCGGCAGATTGCCGTCTGCCGGCAGATCTTCACAATGGATATTCCCGAGGAATGGAGATAAACTATGGCATTTGATTCATTAAGCGAACGTCTGAGCAAGACACTGCGTGACGTGTCCGGCAAGGGACGTCTGACCGACAAGAATATGGAGGACATGCTCAAGGAAGTGCGGATTGCGCTGCTTGAGGCGGATGTCAACTATAAGATCGTCAAGGAATTCCTGGAAGATATCCGGGAGCGGGCCCGCGGTGAGGATGTGCTCAACGGGGTGGAACCGGGCCAGATGCTTGTCAAGATCGTTCATGACGAGATCATCGAACTGCTCGGCACCGAACAGGCCGGTCTGAACTTTAAGGAAGAAGGCATTACGACCATCATGATGGTCGGCCTGCAGGGTACCGGCAAGACCACCAGCGTGGCCAAGATTGCCCGCATCTGCAAGCAGAAACTGAACCGCAAGGTCATGCTGATTGCGGCGGACGTCATTCGCCCGGCGGCGATTGACCAGCTCCAGACCCTGGGCAGGGAAATCGGCGTGGAAGTCTTTACCAGGGGAACGGAAACCGATGCCTTTGAGACCGTCCGGCTGGGCATGGAATATGCGGCGGAAAAGGGCTATGACACCGTATTCATCGATACGGCCGGCCGTCTGCACATCGATGACGAACTGATGCAGGAACTGGCCGATATCAACGAACTCGTGCACTGCGATGAGATCCTGCTGACCGTCGATGCCATGACCGGTCAGGATATCATCCACGTGGCCCAGGCCTTTGCCGACCAGCTGCCCTTGACGGGTCTTGTCGTCACCAAGTTTGACGGTGACTCCCGCGGCGGCGGTGTGCTGTCGGTCCGCAAGATTACCAACGTCCCGGTCAAGTTCGTCGGTGAAGGCGAAAAGATCGAGGATATGGATATCTTCTATCCGGACCGCATGGCTGACCGGATCCTCGGGATGGGCGATGTCGTCTCCCTGGTCGAAAAGGTCCAGGAAACCATCGACATGGAAGAAGCCGAGAAGGCTGCCCAGCGTCTGATGGCCGGGGAATTCACCCTGGAGGACATGCTGAGCCAGCTGGAACAGATGCAGAAGATGGGGCCGCTCGGCGGGATTCTGAAGATGCTGCCGGGTTATTCCCAGTATGCCGATCTGATTGATGAAAACCAGGCCAACAACAATATGAAGAAGACCAAGGCGATCATCCAGTCCATGACCCCGGCAGAACGGCGCAGCCCGGAAAAACTGCGCGGCACGATGAAGAAGCGGATTGCGGCCGGCTCCGGCACAACCGTCACCGATGTCAACCGGCTGATCAGCCAGTTCGAAAAGACCAAAAAAGCCATGGATGCCTTCGGCTCCATGCAGCGCAACGGCACCCTGAATGAAGAGAATCTTCAGAAAATGATGGATCGGGCCGAGGCTCAGGCTTCCCAGGCCCGTATGAACAACAACAAACGGAAGCGCTATAAGTTCTGAGAAAAGAGGGGATAACAATGACAGACTTATCAGATAAGCTTAATCTTGCCGGCTATGCGATGATGCTTGTTTCTGTCCTGCTGGCTGCCCTGGCGATTGCTCTTTCCAAAAAGGGAAAGAGAACCGGCCTGCTGACAAACCTCAGTTACATCTGCCTGATCGGCTTCATGATCACCGGGTATTTCCGGATCCAGAATCTGGCTTCGGTGAACAACTGGACAGGTGTCATTCAGGATGTGACGATCCGTTCCAAGGCAGTCGTCATTCTGGCGGTGCTCGTCGTCATCATCAACTTCATCCCGTTCATCACTTACCGGACACCGGAAGATGCCCGGATCCGGGAAGAACAGAGAATCAGATACGAAAAGTTCAGCCGGGAACAGGAAGAAGCAGCGAAAAAGCAGGCACTGAAAGATGCCGAGGAAATGAAGGCAAAAGAAAAACTGTAATGATCCAGAAGAATCCCTGTCCGATACGGACGGGGTTTCTTTTATCCGCAGGGAAGGATCTGATATAGTATTGAAGAGACAGAAAGGATACACATGGCAGCTTCCGTGATATGGGACTTGCTGGCCCCGGCCTATGACCGCCTCCGGCAGAGTGACCGCAAAACCAGAGAAATCATGTACCGCCGGATCCGGCAGGTCATCCGGGACAGGGATGTGCTGGAAGTGGGCTGCGGCACCGGGGAACTGGCCTGCACCACGGCTGTCTATGCCCGCCACATGGCCGCAGTTGACAGCTCTATGGGCATGCTCAGGCAGGCGGAAAAGAAACACGGACCGAAGAATCTCGTGTTCCGGCCGGGCGATGTGTATGAACTGCCATTCGGTGATGGTGTCTTTGATGTGGTCATCATCGCCGACACCCTGCATGTGCTCAATGATCCGGCAAAAGCCCTGCAGGAAATCAGCCGGGTGATGAAGCCGGCCGGGGTGCTGATTGCCCCGGACCAGCTGTACGGGCAGGCGGAAGAAAACAGCCGCCGCATGCTGCCCGGTACAGTGCGCCGGCAGTGGACAGAAGGGGAATATTTATTGTTTCTGCAGGAAAACGGCTTTGCGGTAAACGGTTATCGGATCCTGGCGGGCAGACCGCCGCGCATCTATGCCGAATGCCGCCGGAAATAAGAGGGAACAGTTCATGAATTATTACGATGATAACTACTGCCGGACCATTGATACGGTTGTGGCCGGAATGAAAGAGATTGACGGACA
>JAFWEA010000145.1 GCA_017543005.1 Solobacterium sp.
AACTGGTGGAGATAGGCGGTTATCCGCTCGTCTTCGTGACGGCCGCCGTATCGGTGTTCCTCTGCGCCGCGGTCATTACCTTCCTGCCGGGAAGAAAGCCGGCCGGGACAGTTTCCAAAAAGATCACGCTGGACAGCCTGATGGCGGTGGAATTCACCGGGTTCATGATCCTGGCAGCACTGTTCGCGGCCGGCAGCGGTCTGATTTCGACGTTCCTGGCCATCATGGGTGAGGAGCGGAATATTGCCAATATAGCCCTGTACTTTACCGTTTACTCGGCCTGCATGGTCTTCCTCAGACCGATGATCGGCAAGCTGCTGGATAAAAAAGGAATCTATGTCATCGTTGCCCCGGCGGTTCTTTTCACGGCTATCGGTACAGCCCTGATCGGTTTCAGCCATACATTGATCATGGTAGTTGCGGCCGCGGTGCTGATTGCTATCGGCCAGGGCGCCGGCACACCGTCCCTGCAGGCGGATGTCATCCGGCATCTGGACCGCAGCCGGACCGGCGTGGCCACCTCAACCATCCAGATCGGCCAGAACATCGGCAATGCCGTTGCGCCGGTGATCGGATCCTTCTTTGTCAGGTCCTATGGCTATGCGGGCATGTTCAGCGGCTATGGTGTCCTGCTGACGGTGAGCGGATGGCTGATCCTGTTCCTGCATTACCGCCGGGATAAAAAACACTGAAAAAACTTCCGTGCTGGTTTATTTAAGAATGACGTACCGCCGTCAGCGGTATCCCATAAGCACGGGCAAATGTGATAAACTCAGTATATGAATGCCAGAAAGAAGAGAAAAAGAAAACTGAAAAAGGGCGTTAAGCTGGTTTCAGTATTGCTGGTGATCATGCTGATTCTTTTGAGTGCGGCTGTCGGGGTTCACCTGTATCTTGGTACGATCCTGAACCGGATGAACAAAACAGAAACCATGTCAGCCAGCACGGCTAATATCGTGGAGGAAGTACAGCAGAAGACGGCGAATACCCACGTCTTCAATTTCCTGCTGTTCGGGGCAGACCGGAACAGTATTGAGGAATTCTCGGCTATGGAGCGGGCTGACGCGACCAAGATCGTATCGCTGGATATGCGCAACAAGACCGTTAAAATCGCTTCGCTGCAGCGGGATACCATGGTCTGGATTCCGGATCCGGTCACTGACTACTCAAAACTGAACCATGCCTACTGGTGGGGCGGACCGGACCTGGCCGTGCGTACAGTAAACATGAATTTCGATATGAACATTACCAAGTATGTTACTTTCAGCATGGCCGGCGTCGAGGCAATTGTGGATGAGATCGGCGGGGTGGATATTTATCTGACCCGGGCGGAGTCCACATACTTCCAGGACGGAATGATTAAGAATACCAATTATGTGGAAGGGACATTCCACCTTAACGGGAAAGAAGCGCTGGCATATGCCCGTCTGCGTGAGATTGACAACGACTACAACCGCATGAACCGGCAGACCAACCTGATCAGGACGATCATCACAAAACTGTCCGGCAGTTCTGTATCTGAAATACTTTCGGTAATCAACGCGGTCATGCCGTATATCGAGACGAATTTTACCAATTTCGAGATTGAACGATGGCTGACCCGGATTCTTTCGTATGATCTGCGTAATATTGAAACCCAGGATGTTCCTATGGATGACGGCAAGGCCATCCGGGCGTCCATTGAGTATAATGGCTACTCGCCGTGCTATGTCCTGCGGGATTACGAAAAGGTC
>JAFWEA010000146.1 GCA_017543005.1 Solobacterium sp.
GATGTCCTATGACAAGGGTGAATTCTGCATCCTGGATCCGTCCTGGACACCGGAGAAATTCCATGAGGAAGGAAGAGAAGGCAAGGTCCGGGAAGCCTATCCGTTCATCTATGTGAAGGAAGCGGATCTCGTCAAGGACTGCGACAACCGTTACCCGCCGTTCTATCTGTTCCGCCGCATCAGCGACTGAGCAAAAACAGAATGCATTCCGATCCGGAGAGAAATCTCCGGATCTTTTGTATCTCAGCGGCAACCGCGCTATGATATGACAGAAAGAGGAGTTTTTTATGCCGACAGTAAGTGTGATCATTCCCGTATACAATGCGGAAAAAAACATAGAACGATGCGCCGAAAGTGTGCTGAATCAGGAGTACCGGGATCTGGAACTGATCATGGTCGATGACGGCAGCAAGGACGGCACGGCTGCGATCCTGGATGAACTGGCTGCCCGGGATGAACGGGTACGGGTCATCCACAAGCCCAACGGCGGGGTCTCGGAAACCCGCAACCGGGCCCTGGATCTGGCCGAAGGAAAATATGTGCAGTTCCTGGATGCGGATGACTGGATTCCGGCGGATTCCACCAAGCTGCTGGTGCGCACCATGGAAGAGAAAAACTGCGACCTGGTGGTGGCGGATTTCTACCGGGTGGTCGGCGAGAATGTGGCCCGCAAGGGAAGCATCCTGAATGATGAAGTGATGAGCCGGCAGGACTATGCCGAATACATGATGGAAAGCCCGTCCGACTATTATTACGGTGTGCTCTGGAACAAGCTGTACCGGCGGGATATCATCGAGGAACATCATCTGCGCATGAACCGGGAACTGAAATGGTGCGAGGATTTCATTTTCAACCTGGACTATCTCATGCATGTCAATACGGTCGCTGCCCTGCAGGTGCCGGTCTACTACTATGTCAAGACCGAAGGTTCACTGGTTGCCCAGAGCATGAAGTTAACCAACATCGTCAAGATGAAGACGAGCATTTACCAGTACTATGACCGGTTCTACCGCAATGTGCTCAGTGAGGAAGAATACCGCCGGGTCAGACCGGAAATTGCCAGTTTTCTGATTGCGGCTGCCAGTGACGATGCCGTCATCCCGCTGATGCCTGGAACCAAGAAACTCGGGGAAGAAGGGGTGCCGGTCTATTTCAGTACGGACAAGCGGGACAATATCATCACGACCGCCTATTATCTGAACAAGGTTTATGATAAGCTGCTCAACGCGGTGGCCATGAAGCACGATCTGGATCTGCGTGATGTCAGGGTCTATGTCAGTATCCGCGAGGCCGGTATGGTGAAAACCCAGAAAGAAATATCCGACTTTACCGGCATCCCGCAGGTGCTGGTGCTTTCCAGTATGCAGAAATTGTCCTCCCGGGGCCTGATCGAAATGCATATCGATACGGCTGACCGGGGCATGAGCGCAGCCATGAAATTCAATGAGTCCAATGAACTGTCGGATGATATCGATACGGCCATGCAGGATCTCGGTGAGATCAGCCTGGCCGGTCTGAGTGAAGAGGAAATCCTGCGGGTGATTTCCCTGTATGGCAGAATCAATCATAATCTGAAGGAATATCTGAAGAAGAATGGCTGAGGAACTGGACGAGAAAAAACTGCGGCTGTTCTGCGGTCAGGACAACTGGCATACACTGAAGGATCCGGCCAGCGGCCTGCGTTCTCTGGTGCTTTCAGACGGTCCCAACGGCCTGCGCATCGAGCAGGAGACCGGGATCGGTTTTCTGCCGTCCAAGGAAGCGGTCTGCTATCCGGCGGCTTCACTGGTTGCCTGTTCCTTTGACCGGGACCTGCTGAAAGAGCAGGGGGACATGCTGGCGCTGGACTGCCTGGAAGAAGGCGTGGATGTGCTGCTTGGGCCGGGGGTCAATCACAAGCGCAGTCCGCTGTGCGGGCGGAATTTTGAATACTATTCCGAAGATCCTATCCTGTCCAGTGAACTGGGCATCGCCTATATCAATGGCGTGCAGGCCCATGGCATCGGCACATCGCTCAAGCATTACGCTGCCAATTCACGGGAAAAAGGCCGGCTGGTCCAGGACAGCATCGTTGACGAAAGAACGCTGCACGAACTCTACCTGCGGCAGTTTGAGCGGATCATGAAAGAAGCGAAGCCCTGGTCGGTCATGGCTGCCTACAACAAGCTCAACGGCATCCACTGCACGGAGAACAGATACCTGCTGCAGGATCTGGCCCGTGATAAATGGGGCTACCGCGGTATTTTCGTCTCCGACTGGGGCGCTGTGCACGATCCTGTCGCCAGCGTGAAAAACGGCCTGAATCTACAGATGCCCGGCGGCCATCACGGCATCGCCGCAAGGCTGCAGCGGGCCCTCAGGAACAAGGAAATCAGTGAAGCAGACATCAAAGAGAATCTCTCATATCTGGAAGCAGGCCTGAAAAGCCTGCGCCCGGAAGAGAAGAAAGAATATGATCTCAAGGCCCATCTCGATTTTGCCAGACACGCGGCGGAACAGTCGGCAGTCCTGCTGAAAAACGAAGGAATCCTGCCGTTAAAAAAGACATCATCCATTGCCCTGGTCGGGGCCTTTGCGAAGCATCCCCGCTATCAGGGAACCGGCTCCAGCAAGGTCAACTCCGTTGAGACTGATTCGATCCATGCGGCCATGGAAGCGGCCGGATATGATTTCACCTACGCAGAAGGATATCATCCGGAATTGGATATGAATGACCTGGTGCTGGTGCAGCAGGCAATCTTTGCCGCAAAGGAAGCCGAAACAGTGATTGTCGTGGCCGGGCTGCCGGACCGCTATGAGGCGGAGGGCTATGACCGCAGAGACATGTCCATGCCGGAGAATCAGAATTATCTGATCAAGGAGCTGGCCAAGGTCAATCCGAATATCGTGGTGGTGCTGCAGTGCGGCGCCCCGGTGGAAATGCCCTGGCTGGATCAGGTGAAGGGGCTGCTGTATATGGGCCTGTCCGGCTGTCAGGGCGGGGCGGCGGCAGTGAATCTTCTGAGCGGGAACGTGAATCCTTCCGGGCGTCTTGCCGAAACCTGGCCGCTGAAACTGCAGGATACCCCGTGCTATCAGTACTTTACGGATGATCTGCGGACAGTCGAATACCGGGAAGCACTCTTCAGCGGCTACCGTTACTACACCACCATGCAGGTGCCGGTCTGCTATCCGTTCGGCTATGGCCTGTCCTATACAACATTCCGCTATGACCGGATCGATCTGCAGAAAGACAGCAACGGCGTACAGGTCAGCGTACAATTGACCAATACCGGGACAGTTTCCGGCCGGGAAGTCGTACAGATCTATGTCAGCCTGCCCAAGAGCCGCATCGTCCGGCCTTTGCGGGAACTGAAGGGGTTTGCGTCGATCAATCTGCAGCCGCAGGAAAGCGGCACGGTCACCATCCGGATCCCGTATCAGGATCTGGCATACTATGATGTGCAGAAGGGTGACTGGGCGCTTGAAGCAGGGACATACTGCTTTGCGGCCTGTGCTTCGGCGGCGGAAGTCCGCCTGCAGGCCAATACGGAAATTGCCGGTGTCACGGACCCGTACAGCCGCCTGGGCGAAGATTATATTCAGTACGAAGACGGCATCGTCACGATAAACCGGATGGCCTTTGAGCAGCTTGCCGGGCATCCGATCCCGACCTGGCAGCGGCCTGATTTCGACGTTGATACAACGGTTGACGATCTGGCTGTCACCGGGCTTGGCCGCCGTCTGCACCGGCTGATCCGGCGTATTCTGCGGCAGGAAAAATGGCGTCATGTGGAGGGGACAATGGTGTTTGAAGCCCCGGTCCGCAGCCTGTTCATGCTGTCCCGCCGAGTGACCTGGGATACCTTGGACGTGGTGCTGGATATGTTCCGGCATGGCTTTTTCCGCAATCTCTTCCGGCTGCGCAGAACCCTGTACGGCGGGAAGTAACCCGGTTCCCCATACCCGTGCAAAGAGTTTCATGAAAGGCAAATGAAAGCCGTATAACAATGTTATACGGTTTTTTGATTTTGTCTTCCGGACGCTGTTTTGCGGTGAACCTGCAGGAATGGTGAAAGATATAATTTTTGTGTACAACAGGAGGTAAACAAGATGAACTGGATGAAAGCAAGACTGATCGGCTGCGGCGTTCTGCTGGGTACAGCCGGTGTGAAAATTTTGAGCAGTGACGATGCCAAGAAGGTATATACCCATGTGACGGCGGCGGTTCTGCGCGGTTATGACTATGTGGCAAAGACTTACACAACCGTGCGGGAAAACTGCCTGGATATCAGTGAAGATGCGAAGAACATCAACGATAAGAGATATGCCGAAAAGGAAGCGCAGATGATCGAGGACGCCAAGGCGCTGCTGGAAGAAAAAGAAGAAAGCAAGAAGAACTGAACAGGAGCGGATCAAGTGCCATGAAATGCAGAATACTACATGAAAGCATGGGCCGGCTCCGCGTGCATATGATGCAGGGTTATATGACTCTGGATCAGGCAGATATCCTGGAATACTATTTGAAATCATTTGATTTCATCAGCGATGCGGTGGTTTACGAAAGAACCGCAGATGCTGTGATCCGCTATCGAGGAGACAGAGCGGAAGTGATCCGGGCTCTGTCTTCTTTCCGTTATGAGGAAAGCAGGGATCTGGTGCCGGAAAAAACCGGCCGGGCCCTGGCCCATGAATTCGAGGATAAGGTCATTCTACACGTCGGCCGGCGGCTGCTGAATATTGTCTTCCTGCCGCTGCCGTTACGGAATGCCATCACCGCAATCAAGGCGGTGCGGTTTCTGAAGGAAGGCGTGAAGGTGCTGGCAGCCGGTCATATCCAGGTGCCGGTGCTGGACGCGGCGACCATCGGCATCTCCATGCTGAGAGGGGATTTCGATACAGCAAGCAATGTGATTTTCCTGCTGGGCCTTTCGGAGATCCTGGAAGAGTGGACCCATAAGAAGACAGTGGATGACCTGGCCCGCAGCATGTCCCTGAATATCGATAAGGTATGGCTGAAGACAGCCGAGAGACAGGAGATGCTGGTCCCGGTCAGCGAGATCCGCCCCGGTGACATGATCGTGGTCAGAACCAGCAATACCATCCCGCTGGATGGCATTGTGGCAGCCGGGGAAGCCAGTGTGAACCAGGCCTCACTGACCGGGGAATCCCTGCCGGTGCGTAAGGAAGAGGGCGCCTATGTCTATGCCGGCACTGTCATTGAGGAAGGGGAGATTACCGTCACCGTCAAGAGCACGGCCGGCTCCGGCCGCTATGACCGGATTGTCGAGATGATCGAGGAATCCGAGAAACTCAAGTCCGATTCCGAAAACCGGGCCGCAGCGCTGGCTGACCGGCTGGTGCCCTGGAGTCTTGGCGGCACCCTGGTGACTTACCTGCTGACCCGGAACATGACCAAGGCCCTGTCCATCCTGATGGTGGACTACAGCTGCGCGCTGAAGCTCTCAATTCCGATCGCGGTGCTTTCCGGCATGCGGGAAGCCAGCAATTACGGCATAAGTGTCAGGGGCGGCAAGTTCCTGGAAACCATTGCCGAAGCGAAGACCATTGTCTATGACAAAACCGGGACTCTGACGCATTCCACCCCGCGTGTGGCGGCGGTGATCCCGTTCGGCCGGAACGATGAGGCGGAAATGCTGCGGCTGGCGGCGTGCCTGGAAGAACATTATCCGCACTCCATTGCCAATGCGGTTGTCAACGAGGCAACCCGGCGCGGTCTGACCCATGAGGAACGCCATTCCCGGGTGGAATATGTGGTGGCCCATGGCATTGTCAGCCACATCGACAGCAAGCGTGTGCTGATCGGCAGCTATCACTTTGTCTTTGAAGATGAAGGCTGCACAATCCCGGCCCGGGAAAAGAAGAAATTCAATTCCCTGCCGGATGACTGCTCGCATCTCTATATGGCCATGGACGGCAAACTGTGCGCGGTCATCTGCATCGAAGACCCGATCCGCACCGAAGCCCCGGCTGTCATCAGCCAGCTGCGGAAACTCGGCATCAGCCGGCAGGTCATGATGACCGGGGACAGTGAGCGGACAGCCCGGGCCGTAGCAGACCTGGTCGGGGTCGATGAATATCACTCCGAGGTCCTGCCGGAAGACAAGGCAGCCTTTGTCAAGGCAGAGCAGCAGGATGGCCGCAGGGTCATCATGATCGGTGACGGGATCAACGATACCCCGGCACTGTCCCAGGCGGATGTCGCCATCGCCATCTCCAACGGGGCGGCGATTGCCCGTGAAATCGCGGATATCACCGTACCGGAAGGAAATCTGAACGAACTGGTGACGCTGCGGCAGCTGAGCACGGCTTTATCAAGCCGCATCAGCAGCAATTACCGCTTTATCCTGTCATTCAATTCGGCTTTGATCCTGCTGGGGGTTCTGGGTGTGCTGCCGCCCGCCACGACCGCATATCTGCACAATTTCTCAACCCTGGCCCTGAGTGTACGGTCCATGACGGATGTCCTCTGAGCCTGAACAACGATGAAAGAAGGAGAGCGTTCTGTCCGTTGACAGGACGTTTTCTTTTTTTACGAAAAAATACGAAAACCCTGTTGACAGCAGGGAAGAAAAAGGTTATTCTCATATCAGTTAGATTAGACTAACCAAGCCGGAGACGGCATATTATTAAGATAATGGGTTAGTTGATGCTAACGGTGTTAGACAACAGCGTCACGTCTGACGAAAACACATAACGGCAGTAACAATTGGACGCCTGACCCCTACCTCCTTTGGCGGACAACAGAAAACACTGCCATACCATGATGCCGGCAAACTGGCAGGCCGGCTCAGACTGCTCCAGCCGACTGCAGAGTCACATCCCGATCGATTCTGCAGTCTGCCGGATACAGCATAAAGATTCCAACGTTGCGCATGTGATGAGTGACAGGAAATATATGACCCGAAAACTTACTTCAGCAAAAATCAGATATCTGTCGGTTCTCTATGAACTATCCCGGGACGGTACCGGGGTCAGAAGTGTGGATGTGGCCAGAGAACTGAATGTTTCCCGGCCGAGTGTCCACTCTATGATGGAAAAGCTCCGGGCAGACGGTTACATAAAAAAGTCCAGTTATGGGGCTGCTTATCTGACCGAACGCGGGAAAAACACCGCGGCCCGCTGTGCCGAAGAAATTTGCAGACTGACAGGCTCTGAAGCTGACTGACGGGAGGAATAAAATATGAAAACCGTTGTGACGATGATCGCAGTCTTTTTCGTAATGGCTGTTCTGCAGGAAATGAAACGGAATCTGCTCGAGATCAGCCGCAAAGGGTGCTTTCCGGCCTTCCGGCAGACGGAACAGGAGTTCTGATCCATGCCGGAAGAAGTAGTGGTCAGACACTGTGCGCCGACCCTGGCCGGCCTGAAGACCGCCAGCCTGTTCACGGTCATTTCCGACAGCGAAGAACAGCTGCGGCAGGACGTGGCCGAGCTGAATGAAAAACTGAACGGGCACCGGATCCGTGTGCTGGTGCTGGGCCGCTTCCGCAACCGGGCCAGGATCTATCTTTACCGGCCGGACCGGCTGGCCGCAGACCTGCACAAGGACCTGGCCGTACAGATTCTGTGTGAGCGCGGTTATGATCCGGATGATCTGGGACAGTGTCTGGATATGCTATTGAAGAAGCTGGAAGGCAATGACCAATTCCCGCATGAGATCGGTCTGTTTCTCGGCTATCCGCCGGGTGATGTGCAGGGCTTTATCGAAAACCTGAAGCCGTGCAAATGCACCGGTATCTGGAAAGTCTATACGGATGAACAGAATGCCCGGAAAACCTTTGAACGGTTTCAGAAGTGCCGGGATATTTACGAAAAACAGGTTTCAGCCGGCATCCCGCTGCAGCGGCTTGCCGTTTGATACAGAAACATTTTGAGGAGGAAATCATGAGTAAAATTGCAGTAGTTTATTGGAGCGGAACCGGCAACACGGAAAAGATGGCGCAGGCAGTCGCTGACGCGGCTTCGGCCAAGGGTGCAGAAGTTGATCTGCTGACTGTTGATGCATTTGATACCGGGTCTGTATCCGCGTATGATGCGATCGCTTTCGGCTGCCCGGCAATGGGTGCCGAAGTACTGGAAGAAAGTGAATTCGAACCGATGTTCGCGGCTGTCGAAGGATCCCTCGGCGGCAAGACAATCGGTCTGTTCGGCTCCTACGGCTGGGGTGACGGCGAATGGATGCGTTCCTGGGAGGATCGCTGCCGGGCTGCCAATGCCGTGCTGGTCATGGATGGTGTCATGGCAAACAACGAGCCGGATGATGAAGCACTGGCTGCCTGTGCATCCCTTGGGGAAGCACTTGCCTGAGTAAGTCTGTCTGCAGGGTGCCGGCAAGCCGGCATCCTGTTTTCTTTTTGAGCAAAGGTGGTGAAGGAAATGAAAGAAGCACTGATCGGTATCCTGATTCCGTTTATCGGCACAACCCTGGGCGCAGCCTGTGTCTATTTCATGCGCGGAAAAATGAATCACATGGTGCAGCGGCTGCTGACCGGGTTTGCGGCCGGGGTCATGACCACGGCGTCCATCTGGAGCCTGCTGATCCCGGCAATGGAACAGAATACCTTTCCGGAACATCTGCGCTTTATTCCGGCCGCAGCCGGATTCTGGGCCGGGATTGCCTTCCTGCTGGTGCTTGACGGGACGATCCCGCACCTGCACATGGATACGGATATCCCGGAAGGACGGCCCAGCCGCATGTCCAGAACCATGATGATGGTCATGGCGGTCACCCTGCACAATCTGCCGGAAGGTATGGCCGTCGGGGTTGTCTATGCCGGCTTCCTGCAGGGCAACGCAGGTATTACGGCAGCCGGTGCCTTTGCTTTGGCCTTGGGCATCGCAATCCAGAACTTTCCCGAAGGGGCAATCATCTCGATGCCGCTGCATTCCGAAGGGGTAAGCCGGAACCGCTCGTTCCTGCTCGGGACGCTGTCCGGGCTGGTGGAGCCCGTCGGCGCCTGGCTGACCATCCTGGCATCCTCCCTGGTTCTGAAGGCACTGCCATACCTGCTCAGCTTTGCGGCCGGGGCGATGATGTATGTCGTGGTGGAGGAACTGATTCCCGAGATGGCGGAAGGAAGACATACCAATCTGACGGCGGTTGTGTTCGCGTTTGGCTTTACCCTGATGATGGCCCTGGATGTGGCGCTTGGGTAAGACATGACAGAATGGCTAAAAGTGAATATAGTTAAAACGGAAAGAAGGAACAGATCATGAAGAAAATGCAGGAAATCAAACTGGATGAACTGGGAAAGATGCGGCAGAACTATCTGCAGAATGACAAGGGCAGGGTTGTCCGCAACGCCTTGACGGTCAATGACATCGCGTCCATCTCGCGGGTGCTGGAAGCTTCGGCGGCCAGTCCGAACATGTTCTCCATTGACATCAAGACCATGCCGGTGACCAACCAGCTGCAGTCCGGCCGCTGCTGGATCTTCTCGGCCCTGAATGTGCTGCGGGAAATGATGGCAAAGAAGTATCATATCGACAAGTTCGAGTTCTCGCAGAACTACATCGCGTTTTATGACAAGCTGGAGAAGGTGAACTTCTTCATGGAAGCGGTGCTGCAGGAAATCGATACGCCGCTGAACAGTGAAGTCATGCGCTGGCTGCTGGAGACGACCGTCGGAGATGGTGGCCAGTGGGATATGTTTGTCTCCCTGGTCAAGAAATACGGCCTCTGCCCGAAGACCGCCATGCCGGAGACTTACCAGTCCAGCCACACCCGGGCCATGAACGGCATCCTGAACGGGC
>JAFWEA010000147.1 GCA_017543005.1 Solobacterium sp.
CCGCAGCGATCGGTCTTTCGGCGGTGAAAATCGCCCTGGTGGCCGAAGCGCTGACTGACTCTAACAGAAAGGAGGGTGGAAATGGAACTGAAACTGCAGGCGGATGTGTTCCGGATCCTGTTTGTGACACTGATTATAGCGACAGCGATATTAGTGATTTCGAATAAGATCCGCAAGGCAGATCCCCTGGCCAAACCGTCCGGTATCATCGTTCCGGTGCTGATGGGCGTGACCAAGGTTCATGAAGATGTAAAGCAGAATGTCGGCGAAAAGAATGCCGAGCTCTTCACGCCGTATATCCTGACGATATCGGTCTATATCTTCCTTTCCAACGTCATCAGCCTGTTCGGCATATCATCGCCGACAGCCAACCTCAGTGTCACGCTGACACTGGCCATCATCACCTGGACCATCACGCAGGTCGCATCGTTCAAGTACAGCGGTGCAAAAGCGTGGTTCCATGGCTTCCTGGAGCCGATTCCGGTACTGCTTCCGATTAACATTCTGAGTAAGTTTTCTTCGATTATATCGATGTCTCTGCGTCTGTTCGGAAACATTCTCTGCGGCAGCATCCTGATGTCCCTTGTGTATGCCGGGGCCCAGGGTCTGTCCAATCTGATTGCCGGTCTGTTCGGATCCGGAGGCGGTGTATTCAACTTCATGGCCCCGGTTATCGCGCCGCTGCTGCATGCCTATTTTGACTGCTTCGCGGGCTTTATTCAGACCCTGGTCTTTGTCACGTTAACATTGGTTTTCGTCGGTGTGGAAGTGCCTGACGAATTAAAGTAAAAGCAAAAGGAGGAGCTTTTTATGGATATCGTTAAAGGTTTGATCGCTATTGGTGCAGGTATTGCCGTCTGCGCAGGTATGGGTACCGGTGTCGGTGAAGGTATCGCCGCCGGCCGTTCCATCGAGGCAATGGGAAGAAATCCCGAAATGATGCCGCAGCTGCGGTCCAACATGATTCTTGGTATTGCCCTGACTGAGACAGCAGCGATCTATGGTCTGCTGATTGCCATTATCCTGATCTTCGTATACTGATAAGGTGGAAAGATGATTGACATTGATGTATACAATCAGTTAATGCCCAATCCTCTGACCATGGCAGTACAGCTTCTCAGTACCTTCGTTCTCTTCATGCTGTTCAGGAAGTTCCTGTGGGCTTCAGTCAAGGACTACCTGGCAAAGCGTTCCGACAAGATGCAGGAGGATCTCGCCGTCAGCGAGCAGGCCCGGGCCGAAGCAGTCGCTGACCGGGATGTGGCCTCCCGGCAGCTGAAGGAAGCCGCTGCCCGTTCCGAGGAAATCGTGAACGCGGCCGTGAAGGAAGCCAAGACCCAGAAAGACAATATTCTTGAGGAAGCCGGCAAGGAAGCGGATGCGCTCCGCAAGAAGGCGCATGAGGACATCGAGTCCGAGCGCCGCGAAATGTACGGCTCCATGAAGAAGGAAATGATCGAAGTGGCCATGGCAGCAGCCGAAAAGCTGCTGGAGGACCAGGACGGGGTCAGTCTCGACCGCCAGGCGGTGGACGCTTTTGTAAAGGAAGCGGCGGCTCATGGCAAGTGAGGTCGCAGTCCGCTACGCGGAAGGGCTGTTTGCCCTGGCCCGGGAGAATGGTACTGTCAGGGAAAAGAAGGATCAGTGCGACATTCTGCTGAAACTTTATGAATTAAATCCGGAACTGACCGGCTTTTTCCGTGCGGCCAAGGTATCCGATGAGGAAAAGAAGAACTTTGTCGAAACAGTATTCGGTGCTGTAACCGATACGGAAATGCGCAACTATATCAAACTGCTGATCGACAAGGCAAGAGAAAGCATTCTGCGGGAATCCCTGAATGAATTTGTCCGCATGGCGGATGAAGAACTCGGCATCCAGCCGGCGACCGTATGGTCGGCCCGGAAGCTGCCGGAAGCGGAAATGGCACAGCTGCAGAAAGCGCTTGAGGAAAAGACCGGGAAACAGATTCATCTGACCAACCGGATCAATCCCGAACTGCTGGCCGGCATCAAGGTGACGGTCGGCAACAATGTGACCGATATGACCATGCGCAGCCGTATCGATCACCTGAAAGAAACACTGCTGAAAGGAGGAGGACAGGCATGAAGGAAATCAGACCGGAAGAGATCAGTGCCCTGATCAAGGAACAGATCAAGAACTACGGCAACAAGATTCAGTCCGATGATGTCGGATACGTCATCAGTGTCGGTGACGGTATTGCCATGGTTCAGGGCATTGACAAGGCGATGTCCTCAGAACTGCTTGATTTCGGCCATGATATTTACGGCATGGTGCTGAACCTGGAAGAAGACCACATCGGTGCGGTTCTTCTGGGTGATGATTCACAGATCAAGGAAGGGGACGAGGTACGCCGGACAGGACGCGTTGTTGAGGTTCCTGTCGGCGATGCACTGCTTGGCCGCGTTGTCAATGCGCTGGGTCAGCCGGTGGACGGCAAGGGTCCGGTTGTGACGGACAAGAGCCGCCAGATCGAACGGGTCGCCCCGGGTGTCATGACCAGACGTTCCGTTTATCAGCCGCTGATGACAGGTCTCAAGATCATCGACTCGATGATCCCGATCGGAAAAGGTCAGCGTGAGCTGATCATCGGTGACCGCGAAACCGGCAAGACGGCGATCGCGATCGATACCATCATTAACCAGAAAGGCAAGAACGTTTACTGCATTTACGTTGCCATCGGTCAGAAACAGAGCACCGTGGCAAGACTTGTGCAGAAGCTGCGTGAAGCCGGCGCCATGGAATACACAACCATTGTTGAGGAAAGCGCCAGTGCGTCGGCCCCGCTGCAGTATATTGCCCCGTACGCCGGCTGTGCGATAGGTGAAGAATGGATGGAACAGGGCAAGGATGTCCTGATCATCTACGATGACCTGTCCAAGCACGCTGTGGCATACCGGACAATGTCCCTGCTGCTGCGCCGTCCTCCGGGACGTGAAGCATATCCGGGTGATGTCTTCTACCTGCATTCCAGACTGCTGGAAAGAGCGGCCAAGCTGTCCGATGAACTCGGCGGCGGTTCCCTGACGGCTCTGCCGATCATCGAAACCCAGGCCGGTGACATCTCCGCCTATATTCCGACCAACGTCATTTCCATTACCGACGGCCAGATCTTCCTGCAGACCGAACTGTTCAACAGCGGCGTGCGGCCGGCTGTCGATTCCGGTCTGTCCGTTTCCCGGGTCGGCTCCAATGCCCAGACCAAGGCCATGAAGAAGGTTTCTTCCTCGCTGAAGCTGGAACTGGCGCAGTATCATGAAATGCTGACGTTTGCCCAGTTCGGTTCCGATCTGGATGCGGCTACCAAGAAGATCATCGATCACGGTGCCAAGCTGACGGAACTGCTGAAGCAGCCGCAGTATCAGCCGATGAGCATGACCGACCAGGTCCTCTCGCTGTTCGCGGCCAAGAACGGTTTCCTGGATCAGCTGGAAGTGGAAGAGATCGGCAAGTTCGAAAAGTTCATGCACCGCCACTTCCATGAGAACGAGAAGGAGATCGTGGACGAAATCACAGCGAAAGAAGTGCTGGATGACGATCTGTCTGCCCGGCTGCAGGAAGCGATGCAGAAAGCACTCGATCAGTACAATCTGATCAAGGGGGCATAACCCATGCCGCAGTCCAAACAGGCACTGCGTTCCCGTATCAAGTCAGTCAATTCCACCCGCAAGATTACCAAGGCGATGGAAATGATTGCCAATGCGAAACTGTTCCGGCAGCGCAACCGTATGGAAGCCAACCGCGAATATTCCGGCAGACTGCAGGAAACAGTTGATGAAATCGTGGCGAAGAACAGCAGGGTTGACAGCATCTTCCTGAAGAAACATGCCGAAAACCCGGCCAGACTGTCCATTCTGTTCTGCAGTGACCTCGGCTTGTGCGGGGCCTACAACCAGAACATGATGAAACTGGCCCGGGATACGGTCCGCAAGGAAGACCCGATGGTGGTGATCGGGACGAGTCTTTACCAGACGATGAAGGACCTCGGATTCAATATCATCAACGAGAATCCGATTGAGTCTGACAAACTGACGTTTGACATGCTCAAGGCATACATCGATTACGGTACGACCCGGTATCTGAATCAGGATCTCGGCGGCGTGCAGATTCTGTATACGCAGTTCGTCAACACCATGACGTTCCGGCCGACGACTGACCTGGTTCTGCCATGCACGGTGGAAGCTTCAGAAGCAGGAGGGGAAGAAGCGGAAGATAAACTGCAGCCGGAAACCATGTTCGAACCGGATGCGGAGACCATCCTGAACTCGCTGATCCCGATGATGCTCAGCAACGTCGCCTACTCCCACTGGATGGAAGCGACCACGGCTGAACAGGGCAGCCGCCGTATGGCCATGAAGACAGCTACGGACAACGCAGATGAGCTCAGTGAAGCACTGCTGCTCGAATACAACAAGGCAAGACAGGCCTCGATTACGCAGGAGATTACCGAAATTGTCGGTGGATCTTCCGCTGTATAGAAAGAAGGTACATAACTATGACAGATACAGGAAAGATCGTACAGGTCATCGGACCGGTCGTCGATATCCGGTTCTCTCCGGATCACCTGCCAGCCATCCGGAACGCGATTCATATCAACGTCAGTGACGGCTATACCATGACGGTTGAAGTGGCACAGCATATCGGTGACGATATCGTCAGATGCATCGCCATGAGCTCCACGGACGGACTGGTCCGCGGACTGGACTGCACCGATACCGGTGCGCCGATCAGTGTACCGGTCGGTGATGAAGTCCTGGGCCGCATGTTCAACGTCCTGGGTGAACCGATCGACGGTCTGGGACCGGTGAATGCGAAGCTGACCATGCCGATTCACCGTCCGGCTCCGACCTTTGAACAGCAGATGACTTCCGCTGAAATTCTGGAAACAGGCATCAAGGTCATTGACCTGCTGTGCCCGTATGCCAAGGGCGGCAAGATCGGTCTGTTCGGCGGTGCCGGTGTCGGCAAGACCGTCCTGATGCAGGAACTGATCCACAACATTGCCATCGAGCACGGCGGCCGTTCCGTCGTTGCGGGTGTCGGTGAAAGAACCCGTGAAGGCAATGACATGTATAACGAAATGAAGGAATCCGGCGTTCTGAAGAACACGGTTCTGACTTATGGCCAGATGAACGAATCCCCGGGCGCCAGAATGCGGGTTGCCCTGTCGGCTCTGACCATGGCTGAGTACTTCCGTGATGAGGAACATCAGGACGTGCTGCTGTTCATCGACAACATCTTCCGTTTCACTCAGGCCGGTTCCGAAGTATCCGCGCTGCTTGGCCGTATGCCGAGTGCCGTCGGTTACCAGCCGACCCTGGCGACCGAAATGGGCCAGCTGCAGGAACGCATCACTTCGACCGACAAGGGTTCCATCACTTCCGTCCAGGCAATTTATGTCCCGGCGGATGACCTGACCGACCCGGCGCCGGCGACTGCATTCTCGCATCTGGATGCCAAGACCGTTCTGGATCGTTCCATCGCCGCCCTGGGTATCTACCCGGCGGTTGACCCGCTGGCTTCCGGTTCCCGTATGCTGGATCCGCTGGTGCTCGGTGAAGAACATTACAATGTTGCCCGCCAGGTACAGCAGATTCTGCAGCGGTACAAGGAACTGCAGGATATCATCGCCATCCTCGGTATGGATGAACTGGGTGAAGAAGACAAGAAGATCGTTGCCCGGGCCAGAAGAATCAGAAACTTCCTGTCCCAGCCGTTCTCTGTCGCCGAACAGTTCTCCGGCATCAAGGGCATTTATGTCCCGGTCAAGGAGACCGTCCGCAGTTTCCAGGAAATTCTGGCCGGCAAGTATGACGATCTGCCGGAGGCTGCGTTCTTAACCGTTGGCACCATCGAGGATGTCGTTAAGAAGGCAGAAACACTGGCATGATGATCGAAGTGCGGATTGTGACTCCGCATGGCATCTACAAGACCTTTGAGACGTCCATTCTCAATGTCGATACCATTGACGGACAGCGGGGTATCCTGCCGAACCACATCCCGATTGTAACGATGCTCAAGCCCGGGGTTCTGAATGTGCTGGAAAACGGCACGGACCGGAACTATTACGCGGTTGACGGCGGCCTTCTGTACTATCGTGACAACAAGGCAGAGCTGCTGGTGGACGGGATTCTGCACAGCAGTGAAATTGATGTCGAGCGCCAGCAGACCGGGATCGAGAAGGGCAGACAGATGCTCAATACCGTGACCGATCCGGCCGCGGCAGAAGAGATCAAGAAACGGATCAAGATCCGGGAAAACAGAATCAAAGTAGCAGAAATGAAGTAGCGGAAAGCCACCTGCGGGTGGCTTTTCTTTTGCCCGCAGCGGCAGGCGCTGAAGCCATCTCCGTTGACCGGCCGCTGGCGATCGGTACCGTTGTCGTTACCGTACTGATCTTCGTCTATGTCAACTGGCAGATCAAGAACGACAAGATCGATATCACTTCCACCGAAGATCTTGGCTGATATCCCGTGAAAGCGGCTTCCGGCTTTTCAATTATTCTCCCTGAAGCCGCTTTCCCTTATAGAGCAATGTATGAGAATCGCCCGTCAGGGGCGGTTTTCAGTTTCCGGTATGCCTTTGCGGCTGGCTTTGCTATAATGAATCACTGAAAGAGATAAAAAATGAAGGAAGATAAAGAAACAGTTAATCTTGGCTTGACCTCCCGGGAAATATCCGATCTGTATCTGAAGCAGATGGAATTTGCCAGACTCCTCATCCGCAGCAGCCGCCGGCACCGGCCGATGCTGGATGAAGCCGGCATCACGGAGACGGAAGTCACACTCCTGAATATCATCGATCAGGCCCCGGGCATCACTTCGCAGGAAATTGCCCGGGAAACAGCGACGACCAAGGGGGCAGTGGCCCAGGTGATCAAGTCCCTGGACAGCAAAAGCCTGCTCATCCGGCAGCGCGAGGGCAGGATGATTCATCTGTTTGTGACGGACCGGGCCCATGAGCTGGTCATGCAGGACCGGCAGGAAAGCCTGGAAAACCGCCGCCGGACCCGGCAGTATACGGAAGATCTTTCGCCCGAGGAATTCCGGACCTTCATGAAAGTCATGGATCGGCTGATCCTGATGATGCGCGAAGCAGAGCCGAAGCCGGAAAAATAGCAGAATATGACACCCTTCATACATGCTATATCACAACAGGAGGGTGTTTTTATCTGTGAAAACAGGACAAAACTGTCAATCTGGGGAAGAATGACAGACAAACGGATTATGTATGTTGACGGAACATGCCGGTTCTGCTAACATGCATTCGTACGGTTTAGAATCTAAACTGAAAAGGGGGTACATCATGAGTGATGAATTACGAGCATTTGCGACCAGCCCGCTGATGTGGATCTTTGCTGTCATGACAGTCAGCATCGTTATCCTGCAGGCACTTCTGTTCCGCAGAAGAGCGGTCGCATACACACGGGAGCACAACATTCTGACGGAAGAAGAAATCCGCACTGTTACCAAGAACGGTGTGTTCTCCGCGATCGGACCGGCACTTGCCGTCTTCATTCTGGCCATTACAATTTCCGGCCTGCTGGGCGGCCCGTTCGTTCTGATGCGCGTCGGCATCATCGGTTCTGCCGATACCGAGCTGCGTACAGCTACCGCTGCAGCCCTGATCACAGGCAAGACCCTGGGTGTTGACCAGATTGACATGTCTACATTCGGTACAATTTTCTTCACCTGCGCCTTCATGTCCTGCGGTTACCTGATCTGGGTTCCGATCATGACAAGAGGTCTGGGCAAGAGCCTGCAGAAGTTCCTGATGCCTGATCCGGATGTCGAGCAGACAAAGGCTCAGAAGATCGTCGGCAAGCTGCTGATGGTTCTGCCGCTGGCTATGATCGGTCTGATGATCTTCATGTACGCTTCCAGCGGTCCGGCCTTCATCCTGGTTATGGCGACAGCTGCCATCCTGAAGATCGTTCTCGACAAGCTCGGCGAAAAGTCCGCCGGCCTGCGTTCCTGGGCTCTGGGTCTGGCGGTTCTCGTCAGCATGCTGTCCAGCATTATCTGGAACATGATTTTCTGAGGAAGGAGTGTTTGAAGAATGAATTACGATGAATATATCAAAGGTATCCACAAGATCGGTACCGCAACCATGCTGGCAACCATGGTCATGACCTTCGTTCCGGCAATCTATATCTGGGTTCACTTCAACTGCTTCCCGGGTATGGCTGTCATCTCCGGCTGTATCGTAGCCATGCTTGGCCAGGAAGCGATGTCCTGGTTCATTGAACCGACCATGTGGTTCCCGATCCTGGGTGTCACTGGTTCCTATATGTCCAGCCTTGCCGGCAACACATCCAGCATGCGTCTGCCGGTTGCCCTGGCCTGCCAGGCAGCTGTCAATGCCGAGCGCGGTACGGAAAAGGCTGAAATGGCCGCTACCATCGGCATGGCTTCTTCCGTCTTCCTGAACCTGGGCGTTCTGGCCATCGTTCTGATTTTCGGTGAAGTCATTCTGGCAGTCCTGCCGGATGTCATCAAGGGCACATTCAACTACGCGGTTGCCGGTGTCATGGGCGCCATGATCCCGATGATCTTCTCTGTATTCATGCCGAAGAAAAAGAAGTGAGGTAAACCATGAAGTATATTGACATGCATTGCGACACGGTCATGCTGGCGTATTTCTTCGATCCGGAGAATCACAACATGTATGATCAGCCGAAGACGATGATTGACTTCAAGCGCATGCAGAAGGGTGACGCCCTGGCACAGTTCTTCGCTGTGTTCCTGCCGCCGCAGGGTGCGTTTGAAATGATGCACATACCGCCGATCAGCGATGAGGATTATATCCGGATTGCCCGGCAGACAATTCTCGACAATGTTGCGGCCCATGATGACATCATCCGCATGGCATATACTGCCGCAGATATCGAAAAGAACCTGGCAGACGGCCGCATGAGCGCCGTGCTGACCATGGAGGACGGCCGGGCTGTGGACGGCAAGCTGGAAAACATCAAGCGTTTCTACGATGAGGGTTTCCGCGCCTGCTCGCTGACCTGGAATGCTCATAACTGCTTCGGGGCCCCGAACAGCACCGATCCGGCCATCATGAATGAAGGCCTGACCGATTTCGGCAAGGACGGCGTCCGCTACATGCAGGAACTGGGCATGCTGGTTGACGTATCCCATCTGTCCGACGGCGGTTTCTACGACGTCGCAGAGATCTGCACAAAGCCGTTTGTGGCAACCCACTCCAATGCCCGGGCAGTCGGTCCGCACCAGCGCAACCTGACTGACGACCAGATCAAGGTTCTGGCTGACAAGGGCGGGGTCATGGGTCTGAACTTCTATCCGATGTTCCTGAACCCGGATATGAACAAGGACGAAGCCAACGCGGCCATGATTGCCAAACATGCCAGACACATCGCTGATGTCGGCGGTGTGGATGTTGTCGGTATCGGTACGGACTTCGACGGCTTCGAAGGCAAGAATGAAATCATGTCCTCCGACAGAATGCCGCTGCTGGCCGATGCCCTCAAGGCAGAAGGCTTTACGGAAGCAGAGATCGAAAAGATCTACTGCCGGAACGTTCTGCGGGTCATGAAAGACGCTGTCAGATAAGGCAAAGACAACTCAGCACAAGCTGTCCGGTCAACGGACAGCTTTTTTTGTCAGGACTCCGGGCAAATGCGGTTATTCCGGCGAAAGAAATATATGGAGGTGAAAACCATATATGAAACTGAAGAGACTGGAAGAACTGACGATCCGGGATGACTTCATCTTCGGGAAAGTATTTGAGGATACGGAGCTGGTGAAGGAACTGATCAGCCGGATCCTGCCGGAGCTGCACCTGAAGGACCTGAAATGCGTGATCCGGCAGCGGGACCTGAAGGACAGTTACGGTACCAGGGGTATCCGGCTGGATATCTATTCGGAAAATGAAGAATATCTGTTCGGGGTGGAGATGCACAACAACCGGTGGACATTCAGTCCGAAGCGGGCCCGGTACTACAAGGCGACGACAAACATGTACCTGCTGGAACAGGGGCAGGACGTGGATGAACTGAAGGATCTGTATATCATTATCATCTGCACATACGACCCATTCGGGCATGATAAAATGATATACAGATACGAGAATGTCTGTCATGAGACAGGGGAAGAACTGAAAGACGGGGAACATATCGTGTATGTGAACTGCACTGCGGCAGAAAACAGAGAGACAGAGATCGGGAGATTCTGCCGGTATGTGATGAGCGGGGAAGTGCAGGACAGGTTTACCGAAAACAGCCGCAAAGCCCCTGGCTTCAGACATGGGGATATAAGGCGGTTTCACTTTTGTGCTTCAGCACATTTGAATTAGATAGCAAGATGCTGTATAATAATAGTGTGAAATACAAATCGAATAACAATGTAGTATACTCCTGCAAGTATCATGTTGTCTGGTGCCCGAAATACCGTCGCCCTGTACTTGTCGACGGAGTTGATGATCGTCTTAAAGAACTCGTTGAGGAGACGTGCGGCAAGATGA
>JAFWEA010000148.1 GCA_017543005.1 Solobacterium sp.
AGGCGGGCATATTGCCAGCAACCTCGGGGTCGTGGAACTCACCATCGCAATGCATTATGTTTTTGATATGCCGCATGACAAGATATTTTTTGATGTCGGCCATCAGTGCTATACGCACAAGATCCTGACCGGCCGGGCAAAAGATTTCGATAACCTGCGGCAGTATGGCGGCATCAGCGGTTTCCAGAAGCGCCGGGAAAGCATCTATGATGTCTGGGAAGCCGGCCACAGTTCGACTTCGCTGAGTGCTGCTTTAGGTATGGCCATTGCCCGGGATCTGAATCATGAGGACTATCATATCGTGCCGGTGATCGGGGACGGGGCGCTCAGTTCGGGCATGGCCCTGGAAGCGCTGAATACCATCGGTTCCGAGCGGCGGAAGATGATCATTGTCTTCAATGACAATAATATGTCCATCTCCAAGAATGTCGGGGCTCTGACCCGCGGTTTTTCCCGTCTGCGTTCCGCCAAATCCTATAATTCCCTGAAGCTGAACATGAAGGATGCCCTGAACCGCAGCGGGGTCGGCAAGGTTGTCTATACCGGTCTCAAGGGCATCAAGGATACACTGCGTGATACCGTCATCGACAGCGGTATTTTCGGTGAATTCAATGTCAATTACCTCGGCCCGGTAGACGGCCACAGCATCAAGGATCTGATCCGGGTGCTGACCGTTGCAAAGGAATATGATGATCCGGTCGTTGTGCATGTGATCACCCGCAAGGGGAAGGGCTATGCACCGTGTGAGATGGACCGGGAGGGCATCTGGCACGGAGTCGGTCCGTTTGATCCGACCACCGGCAGGATGCTGGCTTCCACCCCGGCCGGATACAAATCCTGGTCCCGCCTGATGGCGGATACGCTGGAAGAACTGGCAACCCGGAATGAGGACATCATTGCCCTGACGCCGGCCATGATCAACGGCAGTTCGCTTGAGTCATTCTTTGCCCATTTCAGTGAGCGCAGCTTTGACTGCGGCATTGCCGAAGAACATACGGTTACCATGGCTGCCGGCATGGCCATCAGCGGCAAGCGGCCGTTTGTGGCGATCTACAGCAGCTTCATGCAGCGGGCCTATGATCAGATCAATCATGATGTCTGCCGGATGGACCTGCCGGTCGTGTTCGGCATTGACCGGGCGGGGCTGGTCGGTGCGGATGGGGAAACCCACCATGGTGTCTTTGACCCGGGACTGCTGCTGCCGCTGCCGAATATGATTGTGGCTCAGCCGAAAAATGCCCAGGAAGCCCGAGATCTGATGTATACGGCTTTCTCACAGAAGCACCCGTTTGCCATCCGCTATCCCCGCGGTGATGTGAAGATTCCGGATGATATCCATCTCAAACTGATCAAAGTCGGCACATGGACCGAAGACTACAAGGGGGATGATGTCAGACTGACGGTGATTGCCTACGGGTCTGACGTGGAAAAGATTTCCGAGAAGGCATCTGTCAACCAGCTGCCGATCCGGGTCATCAATGCCCGTTTCTTCAAACCGCTGGATCTGGAATGCTTGAAGGCGCTCGCGGCGGAAGGACTGCCGGTCATTGTCTATGAAACGGATATGCTGACGGGAGGGCTCTCGACGGCCATCCTGGATACGGTCAATGATCTGGGACTGAACATGCCGCTGATCCGCATCGGCATTCCGGACCGTTATGTAACCCACGGTTCCCTGAAACAGCTGCGGGCCGAAACCGGCATCGATCTGAATACACTGTTTGAGAAAGTAACGGAGCTGCTGAATGATTAAGCATCTGTATATCAAAAATTTTGTATTGATAGATGAACTCTCACTGGACTTCGAGAACGGTTTCAGTGCGTTTACCGGTGAAACCGGAGCAGGCAAATCGATCCTGATTGATGCGATCAGCCTGCTTGGGCGGGAACGGGCCAGTGCAGCCCAGATCCGCCATGGCAAAACCCGTGCCATTGTGGAGGGCACCTTTGATCTGTCGCATGACAGCCATGCCCTGGAAGTACTCACAGAAGCGGGTTTTGAAGTGGACCTGGAAGAAGTGACCTTCACCCGCGAACTGTCTGCATCCGGCAAGAGCACCGCCCGGATTGACCACCGCATTGTGACGATCGGCCTGCTCAATGATGTGCTGCAGAACCAGATCGATATCCACAATCAGCGGGACAATCAGTATCTGCTCAATGCCAGAACCCATATTGATCTGCTGGATGAATATCTTGGCTGCGGTGACCTGCGGCAAAAGACTGCTGAGGCCTATGCGGTTTGGCAGGCAGCGGTGAAGGAAAAGGAAAAAGCCCTGCAGGATACCTACAATGAAAGTGATCTGGAGTATTTCCAGTATCAGATCAAGGAAATCGACAGTGCCCGCCTGAAGCCCGGTGAAGACGAAGAACTGGAGGAAAGGGAGAGGGCCTACAAGGCTGTCAAGAATTCCTACGATCGGATTCACGGGATTCTCGAACTGTATGATTCCATGTCCGAGACCCTTTATGAATTCCGCCGGCAGACCGATACGCTTGAGAATACGGAAGTGTTTGAGAAGATCCGGGAGCGCATCAATGACAGCTACTACCAGATGGAAGATGCGGCGGCCGACCTGCGCGGGGTTTTTGAGGAATTCGATTTCAGCGATGATGATATCAACGCCCTGGAAGAGCGGCTGTTTGTGCTGCAGCGGCTCAAGCGCAAGTACGGCGGCAGTATCGAACAGATCCTGAATAAAAAGACTGAACTGCAGCAGGCCGTGGACCGGATCGCCAACCGGCAGACCTGGCTGGATAAAAAAGACAAGGAGATCGCGGCGGCGTATGCGGAATACCGCAAAGCGGCTGAGAAGCTCTCGGAAAAGCGGAAAAAGGACAGCGGGAAGCTGGATAAGGAAATTGCCGGTCATTTAAAGGACCTGTCACTTCCGAATGCCCGCTTTATGACAGAGATCAGACCCGGTACGGACAGTGCCAAGGGCTTTGATCATGTGGAATTCCTGGTGAACATGAACCGGGGTGAAGAACTGCGGCCGCTTGTCAAGGTGGCCAGCGGCGGTGAAATCAGCCGGCTAATGCTGGGCCTGAAAGTCATCTTTACGAAACTGCAGAAAATCGAGACGGTTATCTTTGATGAGATTGATACCGGTGTCAGCGGGGCTGTCGCCGGGGCAATCGGCCAGAAGATGAAGGAACTCTCCGGCAGCTGCCAGGTCTTTGCGGTTACCCATCTGGCCCCGGTGGCGGCCTGTGCCGACTTCAATTATGTCGTGGAAAAGGATCCGGACAGTGAACACGTGCAGACCCGGGTCAGACAGCTCGACGAAGCCGGGACAGTCAGCCAGCTGGCATCGATTCTCTCCGGGGAAGTGACCGAAGCATCCCTGGCGGCCGCGGCCGAACTGCGGAAACGGAACAGGAACAGCTGATGGCAAGAGTTTACTTCCATATTGATCTGAATGCATTTTTTGCCAACGCGGAGGTACTGCGGGATCCTTCCCTGAAGGGTCTGCCGATTGCCGTATCGGGAAACACCCGTCGCAGTGTGGTCTCGACGGCGAGCTATGAAGCCCGCCGCTTTGGTGTTCACTCGGCCCAGCCGCTGAGTGAAGCTCTGCACCTCTGTCCCGAACTGGTCGTCGTGGAACCGCATTTCCCGCTGTACCGGGAACTGTCGGAACAGTTTATCCGGATCATCTCCGAGAATGCCGATGAAATCGAACAGGCATCCATCGATGAATGTTATGCCGATATGACCAAAGAAATCAGCAAGTATGAAAAGCCGCTCGATCTGGCCTGGTTCCTGCAGAAGAAAATCCAGCATGATCTGGGCCTGCCGTGTTCGATCGGCGTGGCTCCGAACATGTTTCTGGCCAAGATGGCCAGCGATATGAAAAAGCCGCTGGGCATCACCGTGCTGCGGCTGCGGGAAGTAGAGGAGAAACTCTGGCCGCTGGATATCGCCGATATGCGCGGAGTAGGGGTAAAGACCGTTCCTTTGCTGCGTGATCTTGGCATTAATACAATCGGCGATCTGGCCCGTTATGAGGATATCAGTGATCTGCGGCCGATCTTCGGGAAAAATACCGAAACGGTGCTGCAGCGGGCTCATGGTCATGATGACCGGCAGATCGTGCGGGACTGGGACGCCAAATCCATGGGTGTATCCGAAACCGTGCTGGATGATCTGACTGATTACGAAGAGATTAGGGGACTGCTCAGGACACTCTCAAGACGGCTGTCGCGACGGCTGCGGGAAGAGCAGAAGGCAGGCCACAGTATATCCCTGCGCATCAAATACAATGATTTCCAGAATACCGACCGCTCCAGAAAACTGAACATGCCGATCTGGAAGAGTGATGATCTGTATGTCCAGGCCCTGCAGCTGCTGGATGACAACTGGAACGGGGAACCGGTCCGGCTGCTGGGTATTTCCCTGTCTGATTTTGCGGAAGGGGCCCAGCTGGCATCGCAGTTAAACCTGTTTGATGAAACTGAGGCTGCAAAAGAAGAAACGGCTTCAGTACTGAAAGAACTCAATGAAGCCCTGGGCGGAAAGCTGCTGAAGCGGGCAAGTGAAGCCGGGAAGGAGAACTGATGGAACTGGAAAAGGCCATCGGGGAATATCTGGTCAATATCTCGGTCAATGAAGGCAAGTCCCCGCGGACCGTGGCCTCCTACAGACGCGATTTAAGTCAGTATTCGGCGTTTTTGAAGGAAAACGGGATTTCATCCACGGAAGAAATAGACGGCTCGATTCTGGATGATTTTCTGCATGCTCAGCTGGAAACAAAGAAGAATACCAGCGTCAGCCGCATGGCCGCTGCCATCCGTTCGTTTCATCACTACATGAATTTCATGCATGACGAGAAAGATCCGTCCCTGACCATTGAGATCCACCGGGGACCAAGTACTCTGCCGGTATTTGCCAGTGTGGAAGAAGTTAATTTAATCATGCAGTCCTTTGATGATACCCAGCCGCAGGAGATCTTCCGCCATGCTTTGCTGGAACTGATGTATGCCTGCGGTTTGCGGGTATCGGAAGTCTGCAGTCTGACCTATAATAGGGTTGATCTGGAAACCGGCATGGTCCGGGTACTGGGCAAGGGGAATAAGGAACGGCTGGTGCCGATTGCCCGCGGCAGCATCCCGATTCTGATCCGTTACCGGGATACTGTCCGGCCTACCTGGGTGAAAGGACGGACCCAGCTGTTTTTCATCAACCGCTTCGGCCGCAAGGTTACTCCGCGCAGCGTGGAACTGCTGATGGAGAAGAAGCGGAATGAACTGGGCATCCGGAAGAAGCTGACCCCGCACAAAATGCGCCACAGTTATGCCACCCATATGCTGCAGGGCGGGGCCGATCTGCGCAGCATTCAGGAAATGCTGGGGCACAGTGACATCCAGACAACGGAAATCTATACACATGTTCAGAACCGGCAGCTGTTTGACAGTTACGAGAAATATCATCCGGGTGAGCTGGATGAGGATCTGGAAGTGCCGGAAAAGATAAAGGAGGAAATTCAATGAAATCATGGCGAACCCCGAGAAGCATCAAGCCGCCGTTTGGCTGTGAGTGGACAGCCCCGCCGGCCACTAGAATTTTCGATAATGTATCTTTCATCGGCAATGTCATTGTCGGATGTTACGTGGTGGAGACCGGTGACGGCTTCATCCTGATCGACTGCATGGAACCGGATGACAAGTCAAGGGATACAATTGTCCAGGGAATCAAGGACCTCGGTCTTGATCTGCACGATCTTAAGGCGATTCTGATCAGCCACGGTCACTTTGACCACTATGGCCAGGCAGACTGGTTCCGCCGCAATTACGGCTGCCGGATCTATCTGGGCAGGGAAGATACGGTACTGGCAAAGACCGTTGCCCTGGATAAATGGCCGGTCATCGACTGGGAAGTTGATGAGTATTACGAAGACGGCGGCATCCTGAAATTCGGTGATCTGGAAATCATGACAATTCTGACTCCGGGCCATACGGCCGGCTGCTATTCGTTTATCCTGCCGGTTTATGATGAAGGCAGAAAACACATGGCCGGCATGTGGGGCGGTTCGGGACTGCTGCCGGATTCTGATCCGTTTGCCTATCAGGCTTCTCTGGACCGCTTTACAAAACTGTGCCGGGATCAGCATGTGGATGTGGAACTGTGTGCCCATCCGACCCTGGACAACGGTCTGGAGCGCCACGCCCTTGTCCGTACAATTGTCAACGGCGTCCCGAATCCGTTTGTCATCGGTGAAGCAGGCTTTGCATACTACATGGGTCAATATTATGATCTGGTTGAGCAGGCCATGCGGAAAAGGGGCCTGAAATAACGAAAAATATCCGGGAAGGGTGAATAGCATATGAATGATTATGAGATGCTGAGAAAGGCCCTGGTCCTGGCCTATCATGCCCACAGCGGCCAGAAAGCCAAAGACAAGGAATTGCCGGAATACATATTTCATCCAGTCACGGTGGCTCTGCAGTGCTCCACCGCAGAAGAAAAAACAGCCGCGCTGCTGCATGATGTGATAGAAGATACCGATGTAACTGCTGATGATCTGCGCCGGCAGGGGTTCGGCGAAGATATTATCACGGCGGTGGAACTGCTGAGCTGCCCGTATGAACATCCTTCACCGGAACAGTATCTGTCCTATGTGGCGGAAATCGGCAAGAATCCGATTGCCCGGGCCGTTAAGATCGCTGATCTGACCAACAATTTGGATGCATCCAGACTGCCGGATCCGGAGATGATGTCCTATAAAAGGGAGAATTATTATCTGCCGGCCCTGGCATTGCTGAAAGAGAAGAAAACAGCAGGGGATTAGACCCCTGCTGTATTTTGTTAGATTTCGTAATCGATACAGACCCGTCCGTGGGTATTGGCGGCAATGACGCCGTCTTTTACTTTGACATGAGCAGGATGCGCAGCATAATAAGCCAGAGCATCAGCATCCTTGAGCATGCAGTCCAGCATAATGTCATGTGTTGAAGTCTTCAGCGGGTCAATCGTGACATGGATATCGATCAGTCCTTCGATCTGTCCGGCCAGCCTCTCAAGGCCGTCCTTGATTGCCGCAGCAGCATGTACTTTTTCTTCCGGAGAAAGATCATCATTCAGCTGCCATAAAATAATATGTTTTACCATAGTATGCCTCCGTGATCATTATAACGTCATCCGGCTGTCTGTACGAGCCCTGCCTCTTCTATGAGATTTTTACGGGAGGGGGGCTTTGAAGAGGGGGGGCACCCTCTCTGATCTATTTTGTCATACGACTGCAGCGAACCTTCTGAGAATCAAACATAAAATGCTGCTGTTATTTATCTCAGTGATTCACAGACAATACAGTTAATTGCAAAACACTTTATCAGCAAATCAATCCGAATTACAGATTCATGGTTACAGTCCGTAGCAGAACAGTGAAAATGCCCTTATTTATGCCAAATATTATAATCGCATAACATACATTATGCGAAGTAATATCATTTTTCCGTTTGAATGGAGAGTATGCGGTGTGTATCGGCAGTAAATATGATTGTGCCGTTGAGATCTGTCCGGTAGACACGCATGCCATGTTCTTCCAGACGTTTAATCAGATTCTCATTCGGCAGCTGGTAATCATTGCCTTCGCCGACGGAGATGACAGCGTAGTCCGCATTGACGGCATTGAGGAACGGATCGGCACAGGAGTCATAGGACCCGTGATGGCCTGCCCGCAGCACTGTGGCTGAGATATCTTTTCCGGTGTCTAGAACAGCATATTCTGCCGGCCACCCGGCATCTCCTGTGATCAGGAAAGCAATATCACCATATTGAACCGATAACATGCCGGAATACTGATTCAGATCGTCATGCTCCAGGGTATTTGATGGTGAAATCATTTTCACACATAAGTTAGCATTTTCACAAATAATGCCGTCCTCTTCTGTGATCTGCAGATTGATCGCATTTTCAGCAGCGATTTTCCCGATCAGATCATAATAGTAATTATCAGTTACCAGTTCGTCCGGAAACTGCGGTTCACAGATATTTCTGACCGTAAACTCCCCTGTCACCCTTCCGACTCCCCCGACATGATCGGAATGTGGATGGGTCAGAAACAGCCAGTCGATCACGGTTACATTTTTATCTTTCAGAAACTGTACGGTATTGTCGGCGTTTTCAGGCGGGCCGCAGTCCACAAGCATGACTTTACCGTCAGGAAATTCGATCAGGGTTGCATCCCCCTGCCCCACATCCATGAATGAGACGGTAATCGGATCTTCATCGGAATAAAACGGTAGGAGATTCTTTTCGTCCGCGTACCAGCAGAACGCCAGCAAGGCGATGCACAGTATGGATTTCAGAACGGATCCGGTTCTGCTGCGCGG
>JAFWEA010000149.1 GCA_017543005.1 Solobacterium sp.
CAGCACACCCTGCCAGACCTGGATGCCAACTTCCACCATGTCCTCAATGATCGGAACCAGGTAGGAGTCCGCATGGTGCACGGCGATGCAGCCATGTTCACGGATCGCCCCGTAGAAGCGGCGGTACGGTTCCTTGAAGAACTCACGCCACATTTCCGGCTTCATGAACAGGGCTTCCTTGGTGCCCCAGTCATCATGGGTAAAAACCACATCCGGCTGCAGTCTGTCCATCAGCATCTTCACATAGCCGATGCGGTATTCGGTAATATACTCAATCAGTTCATGCATCTCATCAGGATACTCATAGAGATTGGTCAGGGTATCCTCGAAGCCCATCAGGAAGTGCAGCTGTTCAAAGATGCCGGTGCCCATGAAACCGGTGACGAGCCGCTCATTGCCGGCCTTTTCCCGGGCATCCCGGGCAAACTCGTCCCAGCCATCCTGACAGTTGGTTTCCAGATCCGGGGCATGGACATAGTCCCGCCAGTGAGTGATGTCCTTGAGGACTTTCAGATCCTCTGTGGTCACCGGCATCGGTCCGGGCGCATCAGCCGGGAAGTTGATGGTGGTGCCCCAGCGGTCCTTGGAGACAGTGCCGCGGACCCGGCTGCCCCGCAGATAGCGGTTGATCGGGTCGCCCAATGCCATATAGAGTGCTTCGTACTGTTTCAGCTGGCGTTCCGGCTGGCCGTCCGGTTTCAGCAGTTCAAGAAATATTTCCTTTGGTGTCATAATGTACCTTCTTTCGTCAGAATGCAGGAACTGAAGGTCAGTGTCCTGGGACCATAATAGTATTTCAGACCGGACTGCAGGCAGACATCGCTGACCAGCAGGCCGTAGGCTTCCATGGAGGCAAAGCGGCGGTCGGGGAACCGGCAGGGTTTTGCCGGATACGTACATTTGCGGCAGAGAGTGCAGGAACCGGCGGTCAGCGGCAGGCAGTCCGGGTAGAGCATCCGGGTCTGGCGGGCCAGGGTCATGAACATCTGCTTGTGCTTTTCCCCGGTCTCATTGACGGTTTCCATGTCGAATTCGTCTTCCATCAGGGCGGTTGTCTGCACCAGGATGCCGGAAGAATACTGCTTCATGCGGGCCGCGCAGGTTTCCAGGCTGCCGCAGGCCGGCGGACAGCTCCAGCTCTTCCCGTAGCGCTGGCATTTTCCGGTAATGCACATATCCCGGATTTCAGACCGGGCAATCAGGGCATTCATGTTGAGTTCGGCATAGTGGGAGAAACCGATGTCTTCCGCCAGCCGGAGCAGATCAGCAGGCATTTCCGTTACCTCCGCAGGCGTACATCGCTCTGCATCTGATTTTTATTGTATTATAATTCTGTTTAAGAAAAAACCAGACAGCTTCGGCAGGTGAGCGGGAATATGGCAGAGATCATCAAAGTAAGATCAGGCACGGATACCGGTGAAGTCAAGGCGGCGGCAGAAGACCGTCTGCTTGATGTTCTGCGGCAGGCCGGCTGGAACATCACTGCGCCCTGCGGCGGCAACGGCACCTGCGGCAAATGCCGCATAGATATACTGGATGAAAGCGGCCGGCATGAGGTGCTGGCCTGCCGGACAGAAGCGGCCGGGGTGAAGGAAATCATCATCCCGGAAGAAAGCGGCGGTAAGATCCTGACGCAGGCGGCGGAAAAACTGTCGGTACAGCCGGGCCGCACCGGCACCGGGGCAGCAGTTGACCTCGGGACAACAACGATTGTTGTCAGGACATATGATCTCGCAGACGGCAAAGAACTGAGCACGAAAGGTTTCTGGAATGCCCAGCGGCCGTACGGGGCCGATGTCATCACCCGCATGCAGTACTGCATGGAGCACACCGACGGCCTCAGTGTCCTGCACGATATCGTCATGAAACAGATCGGGGACGCGGCCGGGAAGATTCCCATGGTCATTGCCGGCAATACCGTCATGGAACACATCGCGGCCGGGCTTTCCCCGGATACGATTGCCCGCGCCCCGTTTACCCCGCTGACCCTGTTTGAAGATGGCGGCGGGATACCGGGCATTACCTTCATGCCCTGCATTGCCGGCTATGTCGGCGGAGACATCACGGCCGGCCTGCTGGCGTCTGATATGTTTGCCGGTGAGAAGACCAGGCTGTTTCTGGATATCGGCACCAACGGGGAAATGGCCCTGCGGAAAGGCGATG
>JAFWEA010000010.1 GCA_017543005.1 Solobacterium sp.
CTACCGGGCCCTGAAAGAGGCCGGGGCAGATCTGATCACGCTGGGCAATCATGCCTTTTCCAAAAGCGAGATCATCACCGGCATGGACAATTGTCCGGACCTGATCCGGCCGGCCAACCTGGAACCGCAGGATGCCGGCAGATATCTGGCGGTCAGAGAGTGCAACGGTGTCAGGATTGCGGTCATCAACCTGCTCGGCAATATCTTCATGGACTGTGCAACGGAATCACCGTTTGCGGCCATGGACAGGATCCTGCCGCAAGTGCAGGCGGATGTGATCCTGGTGGATCTGCATGCGGAAACCACCAGTGAGAAACAACTGTTCTTCCACCGCTACCGCAATCAGGTCAGCGCGGTGATCGGCACGCATACCCATGTGCAGACCGCCGATGAATGTGTGCTGGGCGGCTGTGCCTTCATCAGTGATGCCGGCATGTGCGGACCATACGAAAGTATTATCGGCCGCAGCATTGAGGAAGTCATGGCCCGGACAGTCGACAAGGTCCAGACCCGGTTCACGCCGGCGGAAGGACCGGCCATCCTCTGCGGGGTTGTCATTGAGATCGATGACAGCACCGGCCGGGCCCTCAGCATTCAGCGAATACAGAAACGTCCGTTCTGATGAACGGACGCTTTTTTATGGGTTTACATGGGTTGATCAGGTCAGCAGGGCCAGCAGTTCCTCCGCTGAGAGGCTGGTTAGGGCGGTATTCTCACCGCTCAGGATGGCATCAGCCAGGTCTTTCTTGGTATTCTGCATTTCCAGAATTCTCTCTTCAATGGAATCCTTGACAATCAGTTTGAAGACATTGACCTTGCGGGTCTGACCGATGCGGTGGGCCCGGTCGGTGGCCTGATTCTGTACGGCCAGGTTCCACCACGGGTCATAGTGGATCACGACATCGGCGCCGGTCAGGTTGAGGCCCGTGCCGCCGGCTTTCAATGAGATCAGGAAGACCGGGGTGTCATCCCGGTTGAAGGCATGGACATACTGCAGGCGCTTTTCCTTCGGGGTAGCCCCGGTGATCGTGTAGTACCGGATGCCTTCCTGTTCCAGATCGTGACCCAGCAGTTCCAGCATGCCGGCAAACTGCGAGAAGACAAGCATCTTGTGGCCGCCGTCCATGGCACTGCGGATCAGGTCCAGGCAGGCTTCCCGCTTGGCTGATTCATCGTTCCAGTCCTCCAATAACAGCGACGGGTCACAGCAAATCTGCCGGATCCGGGTCAGCTCGGCCAGGATCCTGATCTTGTCCCGGCTGTCGGCTTCATCCGTCATCTTCAGCATCTGGCGCATATGCGTGACCTGGGCGTCATAGAGGCGCTGCTGTTTTTCACCGAACCGGGCATAGCGGATTTCCTCCAGCTTTTCCGGCAGGTCCTTCAGCACATCCTCCTTGAACCGCCGCAGGATGAACGGGGCCGTCATCTGCCGCAGCCGCTTTGTCATGACTTCATCCTTATCCCGGGTAATGGCATTTTCATAGCGGGAGCGGAACAGGTCATAGGTATACAGGAAGCCGGGCATCAGGAAATCGAAGATCGACCAGAGTTCACTGAGCCGGTTTTCAATCGGGGTGCCGGTCAGGGCAAAGCGGTGTCTGGCCTTAAGCACCTTGACGGAACGGCTCACGGCCGCCCGGGCATTTTTGATGAACTGGGCTTCATCCAGCACGATGACCGAGAAATCCATGCCGGTATACAGACCGATATCGCGCTTGAGCAGGTCATAGGAAGTAATAAAGACATCGATGTCCGGGGTGGCCAGGATCTTTTTGCGGGCCGATATCGTACCGGCGGCCGGCAGGACACGGAGTTCAGGGGCGAAGCGCTGGAATTCCTCCTGCCAGTTATAGACGACCGAAGCCGGACAGACGATCAGGGCCGGTTTGTCCAGTTTATTGTCCTGTTGGAGCCCGGCCAGGAAGGCAATCATCTGCACGGTCTTGCCCAGGCCCATATCATCGCCGAGAATGCCGCCGAAGCCGCAGTCGGCCAGGGTGCGCAGCCATTGGTAACCGTAGACCTGATAGCTGCGCAGGACATCCTTCAGGCTTGCCGGCACTTCATATTCATTGTCGCGGACGGCGTTGAAATTATGGATCAGCTCGCGGAACGAACGGTCCCGGCGGGCGGCGATTTCTTCATGATCCTCCAGCAGTTTTTCCACATACAGGGCCCGGTAGGCGGGCAGGTGGAGCTTGCCTTCGGTGAATTCGTGCACGGACAGGTGCATATCATCCATCATGGCGGCCAGCACATCCAGGGATTCATTCTCCTCAAGGGCAATGAACTCGCCGCTTTTGAGCCGGTGGTATTTCTTCTTCCGCCGGTAACTGTCAAGCACGGCCAGCAGTTCATCCGCACTGAGGCCGGATGTCGTAATGTCCAGGGCCATGATGCTGCTTTCCACCGATACGCCGAAGCGCACCATCGGGGTCCGCCGGATTCGCAGCCGGCTGAAGGCTTCACTGACATGCACTTCACCGATTGCCATCAGGTCCCGCAGGCCGGCTGAAAGCAGTTCATAGATCAGATCATCGTCTTCCTGCTGGTGAAAGGCATTGCCGGCATAGTAAGGGAAATAGGTTTTTACCGTATCAATGGTCCGCTGTTCCTGCACGGCATCGCGCCAGACGGGCAGGGGATCTGCCTGCCGGGCCATGTCCTGGACGATGACGGTACTGCCGTCATAATCGGCTTCAATGCGGCAGGAAACATCATGGTTCTCAATATCGAGATAAAAGGAGAAGCGGGCTTCCGGCGGGATCAGGCCGAGCCAGGGCTCCAGGGCGCTTTCATCCAGTTCAATCAGCGGATTGTCCCGCAGCCGGGGCAGGATCCGGTAATAGAATTCCGGGAGGTTGCTGCGGCCGATTTCCACGCGGATGTCACCGTCTTCCGACAGCTCGGCAAACGGCCTGATCGCTTCATACTCTTCCGGGCTGAACCTAGACAGGGTGCCGTCGGCGATGTAGTAGGCATCCCGCGTGCCGTGCAGCAGACTGATCCGGGGTCCGCGCAGGACAACGCCTTTGAACCGGTCTTCATCGATCAGCGGCTCCAGGCAAAGGGCCAAGGTCCAGCTGCCGCCGCCGATCCGGATCGTGCCGTGAGATGCGGCATCGGTTTTATCATCAAAGGAAATGATCTTTCCTTCAGTCATGTCATAGAACTGATCCAGGGAGCTGCCGCTCAGTTCGATCTCGCCGCGGATCAGCAGGTCGCCGAGACCGCCGTAGCGGTTCTGCATGCGTTCGCTGAAGGTCAGGGCTTCGTTGACCCGGCCGGCAATAAAGTCATAGTACTTCCGGGCTTCCGGGGTAAAGGTTTCATATTGGAAATGCAGATCCTGGTTCTTGCCCAGGTGCATGCTTTCTTTTTCCCTGACCGCATGGACAAGATCCGTCAGATTCCTGACGACATACATCTTGCCGATGCCGATCCGGAACGACAGCTGCAGGACATGGGTGCGGGTCAGCTTCGGTTCAAGGGTGATGATTTCATCCGGGTCGGCCGCTTCACTCTGCTGGCGGTCAGCCCGCAGCCGGCCGAACTGATGCAGCAGGAATTCACCCTGCCGGTTGGTTTCATCACCCGGATTGTACCTGCGGATGTAGTCGGCCAGCAGGTACAGCAGGGCAGTCTCATGCACGCAGATCCGGTCACTGTCATAAACCGGTAAGCCGATCAGGCTGCGCTGGTCCAGGGCACAGGTACCGGACAGGATGGTGTCCTTTGACACAACCAGCCGGACTGTCTGCTGTTCATGGTCCGCATGGGCCGAACCGGTCACTTCCAGGGCCTTGACATCATCGTCATAAAGCCGGGGATAATACTGCAGTCTGACCCGGTCCAGGGTCACTGCGCCGCTTTCAGCCAGCGTCCTGGCATTGTCGGCAAGCCGCTGATGAAAGGTATACCCGGCGGTAATGCGGCCCGGATTGAAATAGGCATCCGGGAAGTCACTCTCTTCAAACAGTCTGACTTCCGGGTCCACCAGCAGGGCCCTTCGGCCATCTGTCCGGTTTGAGGCGCCCAGCCAGCCGTAAAGAACCGCTGCCATGTGCTTGCAGTTATGCCCGTCGGCGGCGTAGGCACAGGTGCAGGACATGTCGAAATAATCGTCCTCATAGCGGTCGATTTCGACAAAATAGCGCCGGGAACCGCGCACTTCCGCCGCGACGGTATTGGCTTCGCGGTGAAAGATGCTGACCCGGTTCTGCCGGTAATATTCCTTGCCCCGCTGCAGGATGCGGGCGGTAAACATATCTTCCCAGACCATACAGAAAATGTATCACGGAACCGGCCTGATGCCCATTGAAATCCTCAGTCCGATAATCAGAATTCTTTCCGTGTATCGGGCCGGCATGGTATTGTTTATGGGTATGGAAAAACGAAAGAAAAGAATCCTGTTTGTCTGCTGGGGCAATATCTGCCGCAGCCCGATGGCAGAATATATCATGAAGCATCTGGCCGATCAGGCCGGTTTATCGGCTGCGCTGGAGATCGATTCGGCTGCCGTTTCCAGTGAGGAAACAGGCAATCCCGTCTATCCGCCGGCCCGCCGGATCCTGAAGGCCCACGGGGTTTTCTGCGGCGATCACCGGGCCCGCCGCATGCAGGCGGCTGACTATGACCGGTACGACTATCTGATCGGCATGGATGCGGTGAATATCGAGCGGATGAAACGGATTGCCGGCGGTGACCCGCAGGGGAAGATCCGCACCATGATGTCCTTCTGCGGCCGGAATGCCGAGGTCAGCGACCCCTGGTATACCGGTGATTTCGCGGCGGCATACAATGATATCCTGGCCGGCTGTAAAGGCCTGCTGGAACAGCTGCTGGAGGAGGGTGACCGATGAAGAAGAAAACCGTTATCGGCATCCTGGCCCACGTTGATGCCGGCAAGACAACCTGCATCGAAAGCATGCTGTTCAATTCCCGCCAGATCCGGAAAATGGGCCGGGTGGACCACCGTGACGCCCTGCTGGACTATGACGAAAACGAACGCAGCCACGGCATTACGATCTATGCCAAGGAAGCCTATCTGCCCTGGCAGGATACGGAGATCTACGTGATCGATACCCCGGGCCATGTGGACTTTTCCAGTGAGATGGAGCGCAGCCTGCAGGTGCTGGACATGGCCGTCATCCTGATCAATGCCCAGGATGGCGTGCAGAGCCATACCCGGACCATCTGGCGGTGCCTGGAACAGTATCATGTGCCGGCCCTGATCTTTATAAACAAGATGGATATCAGCTATCGTACCGCGGAAGAACTGCTGGCCGACCTGCGGCAGCACTGCAGCGAGGACTGCATTGATTTCAGCGCGGAAGACAGATTTGAACGGCTGGCCATGGTCAGCGATGATATGCTCAATGCCTTCATGGAAACCGGCACAGTCAGTGATGACATGATCCGCCAGGCCGTGGCCCAGCGGCTCTGTTTCCCGGTTCTTTCCGGTTCGGCCCTGAAGAACCAGGGGATCAACGAACTGCTGGACCTGATCGTCCGCTGTGCCCCGGAAAAGGAATATCCCGATGTCTTTGGGGCCCGGGTCTATAAGATCTCGACGGATCCGGAAGGCAACCGGCTGACCCACATGAAGATCACCGGCGGGGTTCTGAGTGCCCGGCAGCGGCTGAATGAAACGGAGAAGGCCGATCAGATCCGCATCTACAGCGGTCCGGATTACCGCATGGTGCAGCAGGCTGAAGCCGGCATGATCTGTGCCGTCAAGGGCCTGACCAGCGTTGAAAGCGGGCAGGGGCTCGGCTATGAGGAAAACCGCACCAGGCCGGTCCTGCAGGCCTGCATGGACTATGAACTGCTGGTGCCCGAAGGCACTGACATGCTCAAACTGAGCGAAACCTGCCGGCGGATTGCCGATGAGGATCCTCAATTGATGCTGACGATTGATCCGGTGACCCGCAATATCCATATCCGCATCATGGGTGAAATGCAGAAGGAGATCCTGGAAGATAGGATCCGGCAGGCCTGCGGGGTCTCTGTCGGTTTCAGTTCCGGCGGGATTCTCTATCAGGAAACGATCGCTGTCCCGGTCATCGGGGTGGGACACTTTGAACCGCTGCGCCACTATGCCGAAGTCGTCCTCCGGCTGAGTCCGCTGCCCCGGGGCAAGGGCCTGCTGATCGATTCGGAATGTCCGGTGGACAATCTGTCATTGAGCTGGCAGAAATCCATCTTCACCAGTCTGCGCAGTGTTGAACTGCCGGGGATCCTGACCGGTTCCCCGTTAACAGATATGCGTATTACCATTCTCAACGGCCGGGCCCATCCCAAGCATACCGAAGGCGGTGACTTCCGTGAGGCAGCGCTGCGGGCAGTCCGCATGGGCCTGATGAAAGCCGGCGGGGTGCTGCTGGAGCCAATGGTCAGCTATACGCTGCGGCTGCCGCAGGAGTATCTGAGCCGGGCCCTGTATGATCTGGAACAGCACCATGCCAGTATGCAGATCAAAGAGGCGGAGGACGGCCAGTCCGTCATTACCGGCCGGGGTCCGCTGCGGCTGATGCAAAACTATCAGCAGGATGTCACGGCCTATACCCGCGGCCGCGGCGCTTATGAAGCGGCGGCGGACGGCTATGCGGAAACAGCGGACCAGGAAGAGCTGGTCCTGGCGTCCAGCTATGATCCCGAGCGGGATCTGGCCCATCCTTCGGCTTCGGTGTTCTGCGAACATGGCAGCGGCTATGCCGTACCGTGGTATGAAGTCGAGGATCATATGCACCTCGAACTGCAGAAGGAAACGAACAATACGGCCTACCAGCACCGCCGCTACCAGGTCAGCGCCGCTGATCTGAACCGGCTCAATGACATGGCCGGGGGCAAGAACCGCCGGGATGATGCCTATGTCCGTGATCCCAAGAAACCGCTGAGCAGTGATCCGGTCCGCATCAAGGTCCGGGAGGAACTGCCCACCTGCATGATCATTGACGGCTACAACATGATTTACGGCTGGGACAGCATGAAAGCCCTGGCAGAGATCGATATCAGCACGGCCCGGGAGAAGCTGATTGACGAACTGTTCGGCTATCAGGCATATCTCGGCCACCGCATGATCCTGGTCTTTGACGGCTACCGGCGGCCGGACAACTACGGCACTTCCTACCGGCGCGGCAAGGACATGAAGGTTGTCTATACCCGCACCAACCAGACCGCTGACCAGTATATCGAGGAGATCACCCACGAGATGAAGAAGAAATATAACCTGATCGTGGTAACCTCGGACAATCTGATCCAGAACGCTGTTTTTGCCCAGGGAGCCATGCGTATGTCGGCCCGGGAACTGGAAAATCAGATCCGTTTCCGGCGCGGTCAGCTGCTGTAGCAGATTAATAATTGCCCGTTTGTTTATCCATTGAGATTATTGAAGTGTAAAAAGACGGATGCTATAATTTGTGACAGGAGGTAATTACCATTATGCCAGTAACAGTTGATAAGGAACTCTGCATCGGTTGCGGAGCCTGTGTAGGAGCTTGCCCGGTTGGCGCTCTGGAACTCGACGACGAAGGAAAGTCCCAGTGCAACGAGGACCTGTGCATTGATTGCCAGACATGCATCGGTACCTGCCCGGTAGTTGCTATCGCAGAGAAGTAAAAACACAAGAAACCGTCCTTCACCGGGCGGTTTTTTGATGTCCTGACCAGCATATATAAAATGGCCGTAATCGTTTCCGAAAGCGTTTACATCGTATCCGGAGAAGACTATAATAGTAACAAAGGTTTCACAAACCTGAAAATAATAGGAGGGAAAGATTGTGAAAAAACTGATGAAGCTGTTCCTGGCCGGAACCATGGTTCTCGGCTTGACTGCCTGCAGCAGTTCCGGCGGCGGCAACAGCGGCGGAGCTTCCGAAGCGGAAGAGTCCGAACTGGTCAAGGCTGCCAAGGAAGAAGGCGAACTGGTTGTTTACGGTTCCTGTGAAGAAGAATATCTCGCCGCAGCGGCTGAGCATTTCCAGGAACTCTACGGTATCGAAGTACAGTATCAGAGACTGTCCACCGGCGAAGTCCAGGCAAAGATTGAAGAAGAAAACGGAAATCCTTCCGGTGATGTCTGGTTCGGCGGCACAACCGATCCGTACAACATCGCAGCGTCCAAGGGCCTGCTTGAAGCATATGAAGCAGAGAATGCTTCGCACCTGATCAGCGATGCCTACCGTGACAAAGACGGTTACTGGTATGGTATCTACAAGGGCATCCTGGGCTTCATGGTCAACAAGGATGAGCTTGCCCGCATGGGTATTGACAGACCGGAAGACTGGGCAGACCTGCTCGATCCGAAGTACAAGGGCCTGATCTGGCTGTCCAACTACAACACAGCCGGCACCGCAAAGCTGGTCATCAACACCATGATTCAGAAGTACGGACATGACGAAGGCATCCAGTACCTGGTTGACCTCGACAAGAACGTTCAGGTTTACACCAAGTCCGGTTCCGGCCCGTCCAAGAATGTCGGTACAGGTGAGTGTGTTGTCGGCATCGGCTTCCTGCATGACGGCATCACCCAGATCGTTGACAACGGTTACAGCAACGTCGAACTGATTATCCCGAGCACAGGTACATCGTATGAAATCGGCGCAACGGCAATCTTCAAGGGCGCCAAGCACCCGAATGCTGCCAAGCTGTGGATTGAATATGCTCTGTCTCCGGAATGCGTCGAACTGGCAGCCCAGAACGGTTCCTACCAGTTCCTGGTCATCGACAATGCCAAGCAGCCGGAAGTCGCAGACGAATTCGGACTGGATCCGAACAACGTCATGGACTATGACTTCGAAGACGCCAAGGCGAACACAGAAAAATACATTACCGAAGTAATGGATGCTCTGGGCGGCGGCGACGACAGATTCAAGACTGAATAATCGTTTCGAAAACACAGAATACCGGGCGGATCCCTTTGTCCGTCCGGTATTTTCCTGACTGATCCATAGAGAGGAGGCCTGTTATGGCAACTAGTCAAAGCAAGGAACTGGAACGCAAGAAGTTCTTTGCAGATCCCATTATGGTGACAGCAATCGTTGTGCTGATTGTCTTCCTGACCCTGTTTATCCTGTATCCGCTGGCTATCCTGCTGGTGGACAGCGTGGTGACCGGGGAAGGCATTACCCTCAATGTCTTCCGCCGGATCCTGGGTATGGCAAGCTTCCGCACGGCGATTACCAATACACTGAAGGTTGGTTTCCTGGTCGGCATCCTGTCGGCCATGATCGGCCTGCTGTTTGCCTATGTAGAAGAGTATGTTCAGCTGAAGACAAAATTACTGGCCGGCCTGTTCAAGGTCATCAGCATGCTGCCGGTTGTCTCACCGCCGTTTGTGCTGTCGCTGTCGATGATCATGCTGTTCGGCAAGGCCGGCATCATCACCAGATATCTGCTGCATATCTACGATAATAACGTGTACGGATTCTGGGGCATTGCCATCGTGCAGACCCTGACGTTCTTCCCGGTCTGCTACATGATGATGAAAGGCCTGCTGCGGAATATCGATCCGTCCCTGGAGGAAGCGGCCCGTGATATGGGCGCCTCCCGGTTCAAGGTCTTTACCACCGTGACGCTGCCGCTGATCCTGCCGGGTCTTGGCAATGCGTTCCTGGTTACCTTCATCGAATCGATTGCCGACTTCGCCAACCCGATGATCATCGGCGGTTCGTATGACACGCTGGCAACCTCGATCTATCTGCAGATCACCGGCGCCTACGACAAGGAAGGGGCTTCGGCCATGGCAGTGGTCCTGCTGCTTATTACCCTGATGATGTTCATCGTGCAGAAGTATTATCTCGAGGCCAAGAGCACGGCCACGCTGACCGGCAAGGCAAGCCGGCAGAGAATGCTGATCACCGACAAGTCGGTGACCCGGCCGCTGACCCTGTTCTGCCTGCTGGTTGCTTCGTTTGTCGTGCTGATGTACATCTGCGTGCCGCTGGGCGCCCTGTTCAAGACATGGGGCTATGATTTCCATCTGACCACCAAGTGGTTCCAGCTGGTCTTCACCAGATACAAGGGCTTCAAGGCATTCCGGGATTCCTTCCTGCTGTCGCTGATTGCTTCGCCGATCACGGCCCTGCTGTCCATGATCATTTCCTATCTGGTCGTCAAGCGTTCGTTCAAGGCCAAGGGCTTCATTGAAGCGGTATCCATGCTGGCCATGGCGGTGCCGGGCACAGTTCTCGGTGTCGGCTATATCCGCGGCTTCTCGGCCGGCGTCTTCCGGACAGGGTTCCTGAAATCCCTGTACGGCACCGGCGCACTGCTGGTCATTGTCTTCATCGTCCGCTCGCTGCCGACCGGCACCCGCAGCGGTATCTCGGCCCTGCGCCAGATTGACAAGAGCATCGAGGAATCTGCCTATGATATGGGCGCCGACAGCTTCAAGGTCTTCATGACCGTGACATTGCCGCTGATCAAGGACAGTTTCCTGTCGGGTCTCGTTACGGCCTTTGTCCGCAGTATTACCGCGATTTCGGCCATCATCCTGCTGGTCACCCCGAAGTTCCTGCTGATTACCGTACAGATCAATGAGTTCGCCGAAAAAGGCTCATACGGCATCGCCTGCGCATTCGCGACGATCCTGATCCTGATCACCTACGGTTCGGTAACCCTGATGAATCTGTTTATCAAGCATTTCGGCACCAGCCGTAACATAAAGGAGGCATAGCAATGGCAAAAGAGAAAAAGGGAGTCCGCCTTGAGCATATATCCAAGATTTATCTGGATCCCAAAACAAAGAAAGAATTCTATGCAGTTCGTGATACCACCCTGGATATCGAACCGGGTACCTTCGTGACCCTGCTGGGCCCGTCCGGCTGCGGCAAGACTACAACCCTGCGGATGATTGCCGGTTTCGAAAGCCCGGATGAAGGTGAAATCTATCTCGGCGGGGAACCGATCAACGAACTGACCCCGAACAAGCGGGATACGGCCATGGTGTTCCAGAGCTATGCGCTGCTGCCGCATTACAACATCTTCGACAATGTGGCCTATGGTCTGAAGCTGCGCAAGCTGGACAAGGAAGTCATCCGCGAGAAGGTGTTCAACATTCTGAAACTGGTCGGCCTGGAAGGCATGGAGAGCCGCATGACCAATCAGCTCTCCGGCGGTCAGCAGCAGCGTGTCGCCCTGGCCAGAGCCCTGGTTCTGGAGCCGGGTGTGCTGCTGTTCGATGAACCGCTGTCCAACCTGGATGCCAAGCTGCGGGTCACGATGCGGACGGAGATCCGCCGGATCCAGCAGGAAGCCGGCATTACCGCCATCTATGTCACCCATGACCAGTCGGAAGCGATGGCAATCTCCGACAAAATCATCATCATGAACAAGGGTGTTGTGGCCCAGATGGGCACCCCGCAGGAGATCTACTATCATCCGAACAGTGAATTCGTCGCCGACTTCATCGGTGAAGCCAACTTCCTGAAGGGCAAAATCACCGAGGTCAAAGACGGCGAGGGCACCGTGGATGTCCATGGCAATGCCGTCAAGCTGAATGAACTCGGCAGCCGGGCTGTCGGGGATGAGTGCACCCTGGTGCTGCGGCCGGAAGCGGCGGTTGTCGCGGAAGAAGGCCAGCTGCCGTGCGAGGTTATCCTGAGTACCTTCATGGGCAGCTATCAGAACTACCATGTCATGGTCGGTGACACGATGGTCAAGATCACGGATTTCAATCCGAAGAACAAGAAGATCTATGCTGTCGGGGACAAGGCCTTTGTCAAATTCGAACCGGACAGCGTCCACGTAATCTAAGAGAAAGAGATCCTGCATGGCAGGATCTTTTCTGTTCGGGACAGGCTCTGATATAATGTTCTGCGTAAATCAGGAGATATCATGTCAGAATATAAATTACCGAATCAGAAAGAAAGCCGCCGGCGCCGTGCGGAACAGGCAGAAATACAGTATACGGAAGAGACCGGTCTGAATGGTCTCGGGACCGGGCGCACCTATTACATGCACACCTATGGCTGTCAGGCCAATGTGCGGGACGGGGAAACCCTGGCCGGCATGCTGGGCAGCATGGGTTTCCGGGAAACATCCGAACAGACGGAAGCCGATGTGCTGATCTTCAATACCTGTGCGGTCCGCAAGGCGGCCGAGGAACACGTGCTGGGGGAAATCGGCACACTGAAGCCGCTGAAAAAAGCTCATCCCGAAAAGATCTTTGTGCTCTGCGGCTGCATGGCCCAGGAAGAAGCGGCCGTCAAGGAACTGATCGAGCGCTATCCGCAGGTCGATCTGATTTTCGGCACGCATAACCTGCACCGTTTCCCGCAGCTGCTGCAGAAAGCCATGCAGGGCCAGCGGGTCGTGGAAGTGGAATCCGTGGAAGGGGCTGTCGTTGAAGGCATGCCCGCGGTCCGCTCCCGGAAGCACAAGGCCTTTGTCAACATCATGTACGGGTGCGACAAGTTCTGCACCTACTGCATCGTGCCATACACCAGAGGCAAGGAACGCAGCCGCCGGCCGGGTTATATCCTCAAGGAGATCCGGGAACTGAAAGAAAACGGCTGTAAGGAAGTAACGCTGCTCGGCCAGAATGTCAATGCCTACGGCAAGGACCTGGGCATGGAGGACGGCTTTACCAGTCTGCTGAGGGACTGCGCGGCCACCGGCATCGACCGGATCCGTTTCTATTCGTCCCATCCGCGCGACTATACTGTTTCGACGATCGAAGCCATGCGGGACTGCCCAAATATCATGAAGGCCCTGCATCTGCCGGTGCAGAGCGGCTCAACCGAGGTGCTGCGGCGGATGAACCGGGGCTATACGGCCGATCAGTACAAACAGCTGTTTGACGACATGAAGGCCCGTATCCCGGAAATCACCTTTACCACCGACCTGATCGTCGGCTTCCCGGGGGAAACCGATCAGCAGTTCCAGGAGACCCTGGACCTGGTGGATTACTGCCGCTTTGATCTGGCCTATTCGTTTGCCTACTCCCCGCGGGAGGGCACTCCGGCCGCAACCTATCCCGACAGCATCCCCGAAGAGATCAAGAAGGAACGGCTGAACATCCTGAATGAACGCCTGGCCAAATATGCCCGTCAAAACAACGAGGCTTATGTCGGCAGGACCCTGGAAGTGCTCTGCGACGGACCGTCCAAGAAGAACCCCGATACCCTGGCCGGCTACTCACGGGAAAACAAGCTGGTCAACTTCACGGCAAAAGCCTGCCGGGAAGGGGACCTGGTCAATGTCCGCATTACAGACGCCAAGAGTTTCTCTCTGGATGGCGAGGCTGTTAATAAGAAGTAAAATAACCATCGGTAAACAAGGAGGAAGAAGACGATGAGTGAGATTATCCGCAAGAA
>JAFWEA010000150.1 GCA_017543005.1 Solobacterium sp.
GACCTGCACGATGACGATGCCGTTCTTGAAGGCAGCCGCTTCGGCAATGGTCGGTGTTTCTTCGGTGTTGTGGCCGGTGAACAGGTTGCCGTGCCGGTCAGCCTTGTCCGCAGCCAGCAGGACCACATTCGGGGTCAGGTCAACATACAGACGGCCATACAGTTCCAGATAGGTATGGATGGCACCGATCCGCAGTTTGCCTTCAGCCAGGTACTTTGCCAGCTGCAGGCTCTGCACGCCGGCAAACGCAAAGTTCAGCTCTTCGGCAATTCCCCTGGCGAACAGTTCCAGATGTTCGTCCCGGGAAATCGACGGGATAATCATGTTCAGATGATTGATTTTAGCCGGATCAACCTTGGTCAGGGCACCGGCCAGGAATGCCGCCTGCTTCTGGTTGCACCCTTCCAGGACAACCTTGTCATGCGGCCGGATGACAGATTCAAGCAACGGAACAATGTCTTCCGTGGATACGATCTTCCCGTTTGTCAGTGAAGATGCCGCATCCATTCTTTCCTCTTTGGAAAGTCTCTGTGTATTCCACTCCATGTACTATTCTCCTTTTATATCTTTTAAATAATATAGAGAGAAACGATAACGAGTTATGCACATTGATGTTCCTTTCAATGCATAGATGATCATAGATAAAAGACGCACTCCCCATAACGGGAAATGCATCTTTTCAAATCAGTAATATATGGTCGGATTTACCCCGTATTCCAGCAGATTGGCCGTGGAAATGATGTCAAATACCGGTACTTCCAGATCTTCCTGCAGGCTCCGTGCATACGAAGGGAGATTGCTGCACTCGAGGATCACTGCCTTCAGATCCGGGGTCTTTTCCTTCAGTTTCCTGCCGGCATTCAAAACATCCTGTTCCATCCGGGCCACATCGATGTCATGTCCGCCGTTGATGACGATTTCGGCAAAGTGGGCCTCATCCTCCATGCCCTGAATGGACAGCCGGATATCCGGTGTCCAGCCGGAGTTCATGAGGTGTTCCATGCCGAGCATCTCGGAATGACCGGTGATGATGCCGATGGAACCGCTGCGGCCGATCAGCTGCCAGACCAGCGGGATCTGCACCAGGGCCGACCCGGCAAACAGCAGGTCCGCTTCTTTACCGATTTCGTGCTGGTACAGGGACATCATGCCGCAGTCGCCAAGCACCGCCCGGATGCCGTTTTTCTTCAGATTCAGGCAGCCGTCAATGATCCGCTGCCGGATCTCTGCAGATCCGTGAATCAGGTCCGCAAATCCGCCCTGAATGACTTCATAACGGACCTGATAAGCAAACGTATCGGCATTGCCGGCATCGCCCGGAATCCGCGGTGTATCGGTCGAGAATACGAGAATCCCGACTTTCTGTCCGTAGAACGGACGTCCGGTTTCAATCTTCATGGAAACCGATTACTTGTTGTAGTCCGGCTCTCTGCCGACCAGGGCGATGATGTCCTTCATGCCCTTGATCATGGCATCGATGTCTTCCTTGACGTTGTACCACTGGCAGGAGATACGGAAGCCGCCGACGCTGTCAGTGAATCTCTGGGCAACAAAGATTCTCTTGGCATGCAGTTCACGCATGATCATGCGGTCGAATTCCGGATCCTTGTACAGACGGGCGATGATGATGCCGGCCCGGCGTTCCGGATCGCGGTGAGTAATGACTGTACCGCCGATCGCTTCGATCTGATCCATGCAGTATTCGCCCAGTTCCCAGACGTGCTCCTGAATGTTTTCGATGCCGATTTCGTTGACCAGGCCGAGGGATTCACCCAGAGCGATGGCACCGGCATAGTTGGATGTACCGCCGATTTCATACTTGCGGGCTGTGTTCGGGAATGTCCAGTCATAGACAGCCTGGGCATCAACCTTTTCCCAGTAAGCGCCCCAGCCGCCTTCCGGAACTGTTGTGTTCAGGTAGCCGCCGTAGGACTGCTTGATCTTGTCCAGGGAGTTCTTGTTGACATACAGGATACCTGTGCCGTACGGGCTGTTGGCCCACTTGTGGCCGCCGGCTGCCAGCAGGTCGATGTGGCATGCCTTTGTATCGATCTTGGTGATACCCATCTGCTGAACAGCGTCAACAACGAACATGATGTTGTTGGCCTGGCACCAGTCACCGATTTCCTTCAGATCGCTGGCCCAGCCGTTGCACCACTCAACTGTGGACATGACCAGGATCTTTGTTGTTTCATCAGCCAGCTTGGCGAAATCGGAAGCCCGGAACCGGTTGTCTTCGGTCTTGCAGACCCGGATGTCAATGTTCTTTGTCTTCCGCATCAGGCACCACGGCAGCGCAACCTGGATGAATTCGAGGTTGGTTGTGATGATGCTGTCGCCGTCATTGAGTTCGATGCCGGCAGCGGCAATATTCAGACCATGGGATGTGGATTCGATCAGCGCGATTTCTTCCGGATCAGCATTGAAGAGCTTCTGTGCTTCTTCGTAGGCCTTGCCGCGCAGGCTGTCCATAGCGATATGATGAGCGGAGCTGTTCTCTTCATCCTGTACACCGGTCATGTCGGCAAAAGCCTTGACGGCATTGATTGCTCTCTGCGGAGCAAAGCTGACGCACGCTGCATCCAGGAAAGTCATTGTTTCGAGAACCGGGAATTCCTTGGCCCGCAGTTCTCTCCAGTTGATGTCTTTTGCACTCATGTTCTTTTCCTCCTTATTTTGAGTTTTTCTGTTACACCTGAAGCATATCGGATTCGCTGAAACAAGTTTGTAAACCAGATGACATTTCCAAAAAAATAATAAAAAAAGATTCCTGATTTTCCGGTTTTCATCTGTTGATTTGAATGCAGTAATAACTTAAATCTATAAATACATGCATGAAATTCATTGTATAGTTAATTCAGCGGATCAAGGAGGACCAGCATGAACCTGCATGCATCGACATCTCCGTGGATTTCCGGTGACCTGGACAGCCTGGCGTTGCTGACGGCAGGCCGGCAGACAAGCCTCTTCCGGAAGGACACGACGGTATATTACCAGGGGGATGATGCCGAAGAAATCTTCATTGTAAAAACCGGCCGGGTCCGGATTACAACCTATGCGGAAAACGGTCTCGAGAAGCAGGTTTTCATTGCGGAAAAAGGCGCTTTGTTCGGGGAACTGTCCATCTTTGTGGACAATGTATACCGGTGCAGTGCCGTGGCCATTGTTGATTCGGAGATCTATCGCATTCCCGTCAGTGATCTGGTGAATACACTGCAGAAAGACTGGAATACGACTGTTTATTTCATCCGGTCGCTGTGCCGCAAGGGCCTGACCTTTGAACAGGAAATCCTGGACCTGTCCTTCATGCAGGCCACCCACCGCACCGTCAAGACATTGCTGAACCTGTGTGACCAGTACGGCACGCCATGCCGCATCGACGGCCAGGACGGCATCCGGATCAATATCCGCTTTTCGCACCAGGATGTCGCCAACCTGATCGGTTCCAACCGGGTTACCGTATCCAATATCTTTTCCGATCTTGCCAAGGACGGAATCCTGACCAAAGACAGCGGCAGATACGTTGTATTGGATCGGCAGAGACTGCTTGACCTGCTGGATCAGGAAGCAGAAGTATAGGAGAACAGATGATGAAGTATGTACTGAAAACATTCGACGAACTGACCAAAGAAGAACTCTACGACATCGCCAGACATCGCCAGACCGTGCTGATTATCGATCAGGGCAACATATTCCATGATCTGGACGGCCGTGACAATGAATGCCTGCACCTGTCTGCCTATGACGACGATGGCATGGTCGGCTACTCCCGCATCATGCCCAGTGCCACCGGCCTGCATGGTGATGCCGGTGCCTTCGGCCGCCTGTCCGTGCTGGAAGAAAAGAGAAAGCGCGGCATCGGCAGCGAACTGGTCAGAAGATCCGTTGCCTGCCTGCAGGATGACCTGCATGAACCGAAAATCCTGATCTCGGCCATGTCCTATCTGGAGCACTTCTACAATCGGCTCGGTTTCGAGCGGGTCGGTGACCTGTACTTTATCGAAGGTGTGGAGCACATCAACATGGTCTACACCGGCAGAACCGCCCAGTAACATAAAAACGGGCTCTTCGCAGTGAAGAGCCCGTATTTTTTTATCGTTCGCCCTGGAAAGCCCTGATGCCCATGGCTTCCAGGATATCGTAGCGTTCCATCTGCAGCTTACGCTTCATCTGCAGTGCTTCTTCAATCGGAATGTCCGTGATCGCTCCGTCCTTGACACAGATGATGGAGTTTTCTTTTCCTTCCGCGAAGGCCTTGACGGCATAGTAGCCCATCCGGGTGGCTGTCTCACGGTCCCTGGCTGTCGGGGAGCCGCCGCGCTGGATGTGGCCCAGCACCGTGACCCGGGGATCAATGCCGATTTCATCCTTGATGACCTTGGCAATGTCATAGGCCTTGCCGGCGCCTTCCGCGACGACAATCATGAAATGCGTATTGCCGGCAATCCGCGAATTCTGGATCCGCTCCACAATATCCTTTTCCAGATCGAGTTTCTTTTCCGGCACCAGCACTGCCGTCGCCCCGACCGCAATCCCGACATAGAGGGCCAGGAAACCGGCGTCGCGGCCCATAACCTCAATGACCGAGCAGCGCTCATGCGACTGCATGGTATCCCGCAGCTTGTCGATGCAGTCAATCGCCGTGTTGCAGGCGGTATCAAAGCCGATCGAGTAGTTCGTGCAGCCGATATCGTTGTCAATCGTTGCCGGCACGCCGACCACCGGGATGCCCATGCGGGAAAGCTCCAGCGCCCCGCGGAACGTACCGTCGCCGCCGATCGCCACAATCCCGTCGATGCCCAGCATCTTGCAGGTGGCCACCGCCTTTTTGCGGCCTTCCTTTGTCTTAAATTCCTCACTTCTGGCTGTATAGAGGATCGTCCCGCCCCGGGTCAGGATATGACTGACACTGCCGGGATTGAGAACCTCAAAATCCCCGGAAATCAGACCATGCCAGCCCCGGCGGATCCCGATGCATTCAATCCCCATGGAATGTGCCGTCCTGACCACTGCCCGGACTGCCGCATTCATGCCCGGCGCATCGCCGCCGCTGGTCAGTACACCGATTCGATCAATTTTCTTTTCCATAACCGCATCCTTTCCGGCTGTTCTCAGCATTTTGATTCAACATGAAAATTATATAACTCATTTTTGTTATACGGAAGAATCGAAAAGCAGGAACCGCAACGGTTCCTGCCTGTTCTGAAGATGTTTTCTGTACCATAGAGCATTCCGATGACAATACCGGAAAGGACAGCCGGCCAAAGACCGCAGGCATTTTCAGTCATGAAATGAGCGGCGTACATTTGCAGCCTTGTTGATCAGCCGGGTCAGTCTGCGAATTCACTGATGCGGACAACCGCGTTGGCCAGCACTTCTGTCTGTTCGTAGATACTTTCGACCAGAGCGTATTCCTTCTCGGTGTGATTGAACTGCCCCCGGACACCGACGGAACAGATGGCCGGTACACCTGCCAGGGCAATGTGAGAAGCGTCTGAGCCGCCGCCGAAACGGACTGCTTCACGTGCTTCATAGCCGAGTTCCACCGCAATATCAGAAACAAATGCGGCCAGTTTCCGGTTCTCTTCACTTGGCTCAAACGGCGGCATGTATTCTTCAAAGGAAACTTCAGACGTGCAGCCTTCGATGAAGCTGTCCGCGGCAATTGCCTCCATGGCAGCCATGATCCGACGCCGTTCACTCATCAGCGTAGTCCTGCCGTCGATCATCAAGGTACAGACCGGCGGAACACTGTTCAGCATTGTGCCGCCTTCAATCTTGGTGACAATCACAGTCGTCCCCTTATCGATGTCAGTAAGTGCTTCAATCAGTGGGATCTTATGCGCCGCTTCGGTAACAGCGCTTCTGCCGCGCAGGAAGTCACTGCCGGAATGCGCCCCGACCCCGTGGATTGTCATCTTCGTCATGACATCACCCCGGCGGCCGACGGTGATGGACGGCTCCGGCGGGCCGGATTCCATGTTGAAATCACACAGTGCACCCGGTGCGAGTTCTGCCATGATTTCACCGGCTCTGCCGCCGCTGTGACCTTTTTCCTCATCCCCCATGAACATGATCCGGATCGGCCGTTCTGCCCAGCCCAATTCATTCAGCATCCTGCAGATATGATATGTGATGGCTATGCCGCCTTTCATGTCATGGCAGCCCAGGCCGCGGGCATGTCCCTGCTCATCAATACGGAAAGGGTGATCACCCGGAAGCGGAACAGTATCGTAATGGCCGGTAAACAGAACCGGCTTGCCGGGACGGTCTATGCCCAGGGTGCCAAACAGCACAGGTCCGTTGGTTTCGCTGACTTCATGTTTTTCCACCTCGAAACCGATGTCTTTGAACAATGTCATCAGACTGCTGCAGCAGTTTTCCAGGTCTTCTTTCTGATTGACTTTGCTGGGTGTATTCACAATATCCCGCCAGGTCGCAAGGATTTCATCCCGGTGCGTCTGTACGTAATCATGAATCTCTTTGCGTAAATCCATAGAAACCTCCTTTTCCTATATAGCCTCATTTTCCAAAAAACAATTACGAGAAAATGTAATGTCTGCTACACTTGACAAAATCACAAAGTTTTTTTGTATTATTCAAGAATTATAAACTGATTCCGCAGAAGAACCGTTTCAGGGGATGCATTCCTGTCTGACTGTCAATCGCTTTAGCAGTGTAATGTTGACCGGCCTCACAGTTTGTTCTGAGATGGTGCGAACAGTTCTCTTCTCTGTTCAGAAAGTATGGAAAAACAGGAATCCCGAAGGACTCCTGATTCTGCTGAATATATGTTCTTTGTCTCAGAGCATTCCGATGACAATACCGGCCAGCACGACCGACAGCACGGTAACAACCGTGATACCGCCGAGAACGTACGGAACGGAAAGGGTGTCTTCGATATAGGTCTTTTCATCCGGTGTCTGGCCGACTGCTTCGGCAACTTCACGGCAGATGACGACATTGGACGGGAAACCCAGGAACTGCTCAACACCGATACCCATGGCCAGATCCTTGTCACCGACAAGTTTCCAGACCGGCAGGACGTAGCTGATCAGGGCGATACCGGCAACGGCGAAGGCAAACAGGACGACTGTCTGGAAAGCCATCGTACCGAGGTCGGACAGAGAAACGTTGGCCAGGGACGGGATGATACCGCCGAAGACGGCAACCATCAGCAGGCCATACGCCTGGGAACGCTGCAGCGGACGCGGCGGGAAGAAACCGCCAAGACCGGAAACGGAACCGAGCAGCAGGCACCAGATCGAGTAGTTGACCGGGGTCAGACCGCCGAGGACTCTGCCCAGCCAGGCTGCGCAGGCAACAACAGCCATCTGCACATTCGCTGTATAGAGACCCGGGTGTGTTTCCCAGAAAGTCTTCTTGGCATTCGGATCGGCATTGCCGCTCTGCTTTGCCTTGAGTTCTGCCATGTACTTGGCCGGATCCTTGCGGAATTCAACCATCAGCTTGTTGGCATACTTCAGACCCATCGCGGAAGCGATCGGGGCACCGACGAACTTCTGGACGGAGTAGATAACTGCGCACAGGGCGGCAGCAGTGGTCAGGCCTCTTTCAGCAGCAGCCTGAGTCATCAGGGTAGTAGCCATCGCTGCACCGTTGATAACCGGCATACCGACGAGAACGGTATCCATGCCGATGATCGGCGCCGCAACCAGCATCAGGAGGCAGGAAGCGATCATGCACGCCGCTGCCATGGCAACGACACGCCATTCCTTGACCATCTGCTTGATGTTGATGGTGGAACCCATGTTGAACAGGACCATGCCGGTCGCGAGGTTGGCCATCTGGCTCAGACCTGCCTGGCTGATGACATCCGGCGGCAGCACGCCTGCCAGGAACAGCACCAGGAAGATGAGCATGACCATCATCATGCCGGAGAGTTTGCCTTTGGTAAAGAAACCGATGATATCGCCGAAGCCGAAGATCAGCATGACGACGGCGAAAAAGAAATACATTGAACTGAACATATTTTTTCCCCTTTTTTATCTGCCAGTTATGAGATGCGCAGAACGCATCTGAAAGCCTTGTTATTCGCCGAGTCGGGCAGCGAATTCATCGATGCGGACAACCGCATTGGCCAGCAGTTCGGTTCTTTCGAAGATGCTCTCCTTGAGGGCATATTCTTTTTCCGTGTGGTTGAACTGGCCGCGGACACCGATCGAGCAGATGGTCGGTACACCGGCAATGGTGATGTGGGATGCGTCAGAACCGCCGCCCAGGGTAACGGTATCCATCTTCCCCCAGCCGAGTTCTTCGGAGATATCC
>JAFWEA010000151.1 GCA_017543005.1 Solobacterium sp.
GCCGGTGATCATTAATGTAAAGATAATGGACGGAATGCCCTGAGGCAGCACCAGACCGAGCAGTGTGACCACAACCAGGGTCGGGATGCCGTTTAGGATTTCCGCAAACCGCTGCATGACCATATCGATCCGGCCGCCGAAATAACCGGAGATCAGGCCATAGGACATGCCGATGCCGATATCGATGATGACCGCCACGAAGGCAATCAGCAGCGATACGCGGGTGCCTTTCCAGACTCTGGTGAACATGTCACGGCCGTTGGTGTCCGTGCCGAACCAGTGATACAGATCAGCGAAGCCCTTTTCGAGGTATACGTTCTTGCCGCGCTCGACACCGTTGAAGATGCCCAGCTTTTCCAGACCCGGAATGCGCGGCGGCAGACTCTGCTGCTGCAGCACGATTTCGTCATACTTGTAGCCGGAGATCAGCGGTCCGACCAGAGCCATGAGGATAATCACGCAGATGATGACCAGGCCGATGACTGCGCCCTTGTTCTTCTTGAAGTGATTCCAGACATCCTTCAGGAAGGATGTGGCGGCATAGGTCTTGTCCATCAGCCTCTCATCCAGCTGGACAAAGCGGAAATCTTCCTCTGTATACTGGTCCTGCGGGACCTGATTCATCTTCAGTTCGCTCATCAGTCTGCCCCCTTAGCAACCCGGATCCGCGGGTCGATAATACCATAGAGAATATCCACAACCAGCATCATGCCGATATACAGCGCCGAATAGACAAAGGCACAGGCAATGACGACGTTGTAGTCATTGTTCTGGATTGCCTGCATCATCAGCTGGCCGATACCGGGAATGGCAAAGACTTTTTCAACTACCATGGAGCCGGTCAGCAGGTTGATCAGCAGCGGTCCCATGATGGTGACAATCGGAATCAGTGTATTGCGCAGGGCATGCCGGAGGATCAGGTCCTTTTCCTTCACACCCTTGGACTGAACCAGCAGGATATATTCCGAACCCAGGACATCAATCATTTCCGAACGGGTAAAGCGGGATATATTCGCGATCGGGAACATGCTCAGGGCTATTGTCGGCAATACTGTTGATGATCCCGGGTTGGAAGCGTTGTAAAGGATTGGGAACAGCTTCAGCTTGAAACCGACAAAGTACGCCAGCAGCAGCGCGAACACATACGAAGGAACGCTGACACCGACAATGGAGATCAGTGAGAACAGCGAGTCAACCCAGGTATTGTGATTCAGGGCTGCCAGAATGCCGAACAGCAGGCCGATGACGGAACCGACCAGCATAGCTCTGGCACCGATTTTGATCGATACGCCCAGCGGGCCGACCAGCATATCGGCAACGGCCTTGTTCTTGTTCAGGACGTAAGAAACGCCGAGGTCACCCTTCAGCATATTGATCAGATATTTGCCGAACCGTACAAAGAACGGCTGATCCAGGCCGTACTTGGCGTACAGCAGGACTTTCTGCGCTTCGGTCAGTTTTTCATCATTGAACGGTGAGCCTGGCATCAGGTCCAGCATGACAAACAGGACAAAGATGATCACCAGCAATGTGGCAAGACTGATCAGAAGACGTTTCGTGATGTATTTTGACATGGGCACGCTTCCTTTCCTACCCGGTAAC
>JAFWEA010000152.1 GCA_017543005.1 Solobacterium sp.
GAGCTTGGCCTTGGTCCGGTTGAGTTCTTCGATATCATCCGCCAGATCCGTCATGGTCTTTTCGTCATAGGCCGTAATATCACTGATGCCGTTGGCGATCCGGATGAAATCATCGAATGTCCGGGCTCCCATCAGGATATCAAGATACTGGTTCAGCCGCATCGTGCTCTGCGCCGTGACCATCCGGTCCTTGATCTTATCCTGGACGGCATCGATCTCCGCTTCCTTTTTGGCAATCTGTTCCTCGGCTTCCTGGATTTCCTTTTCCAGCACGGCAATCTGTCCGTTCAGCGTGGCAATTTCCCCGTTGAGGGCATCGGCCTGGGCCTGATAGCCGCGGACCTGTTCTGCGTAATAGGAAATATTCGCGGAAATCTCAGCCCGCCGGTTCTCGATCTCCTGCAGCTGTTCCCGCAGGGAATCGGTCTGGCCGGCAATGTACTGCATATAGCCTGCACAGGCACTCTTTTCCGCATCGGTCAGGGCCTGGCCGCTGGTGCACATCTGTGTCCAGTAATCCGTATTGGTGTAATCTTCCTCGGCTTTGACCGGGTAAGCAGGCACAATACAGACCGTCAGCGTAAGGGCCGTCAGAAAAGCGATCAGCTTCCGCTTCATCGTTTCCACCTCAGATACTTGCTGACGGACAGGAAACTGCCGATCAGGCCGACCAGGATACTGATGGCCAGCAGCGCCCCGCATACCTGCCAGAGGTACGGGAACGGTTCAATCAGGCTGAACATGCGGCTGATCACATATCCGCCGGTAATCTTATAAATATACTGGTAGCCGAAGAAGATCAGGGCAATCGGGATCAGGGCACCGACAATGCCGATGATCATGCCTTCGATGACAAACGGTGACCGGATATAACCGTTGCGGGCACCGACATTGCGCATGATGGCGATTTCATCGGCCCGGGCCATGATCGTCAGCTTGATCGTATTCTGGATCAGGAAGATAGCCAGCAGGGACAGCGCCAAAGCCAGCGCCGTGCCGCCCAAGCGGATTGACCGCATGGCCGCAACCATCTTCACGGCACTCAGACCGCCGAAGTTGACTTCCTCAACCCCTTCGATCTGTTCGATCTGGGCTGCGATGTTTTCCAGCTGTGTCCCGTCGGAGACTTCGACATAGAATGCATCATGCATCGGGTTGTCATCCCGGAACGGCGCATAGGCTTCCTTCATCTTTTCGTCATTGAAACTGTTGATGTAATACTCGAATTCATCCGCCTTGCTGGAATACGTGACCGTATGCACGCCCGGAATGGCCGCAATTGCCAGGCTGATGCGGTCTTCCTCACTGGCTGCCTCGTAGTCATAATCCACCTTGACGGAAATCTGCACACTCTGTTCCAGGCCTTCGGTAAACCGGCCGACATTGGTCATGAAAACACCGAAAATCCCGATGATAATCAGGGTGATCGTTACGGCCACGGAACTGGAAAGCGCCATGGCCCCGTGTCTGACAAAGCCCTTGAAACCGTCCCGGATCGGACGCCATATTCTACTGATCATGCTGAACATAGCCTCCTTCCTTCAGGTCGGCGGTAATATGCCCGTGCTCCAGGGCAATGGTCCGCTTGCGGTGCTTGTTCACCAGGGCCAGGTCATGGGTCACCATCAGGATGGTTGTCCCGTACTCCCGGTTGATCTTCTCAAGCAGGGTCATGATTTCATCCGACATGGCCGGGTCGAGGTTGCCGGTCGGCTCGTCGGCGATCAGCACCTTCGGCCGGTTGGCAATCGCGCGGGC
>JAFWEA010000153.1 GCA_017543005.1 Solobacterium sp.
GCCGAAGATCAGAAATGGCTTGAGGCCTTCAGGAAACTCGATTTCTTCGTGGATATTGATCTGTTCATGACCGACAGTGCCAAGTGGGCGGACATTGTGTTGCCCTGCTGCACCTCACTGGAGCGCAGTGAGTTCAAGGGCTATCCGGGCGCGGTCATCATGTATACCCACCCGGTTGTGAAGCCGTTAGGCGAAAGCAAGCGCGACGTGGACATCATTACGGACCTGGCCAATGTCATGGGCATTGATGACCCGGTGCTTTGTTCCGGCTATGAGAATGCCGTGAAGTATATCTTCCGGGATGTGCCGGTGGATCTCGACAAGGTCATGGCCGATGACGGCTATACCAAGATTGAGGGTGTCGGCGTGAAGGATTCGGCCTGGTATATGGAACATGGCTGGCGGACGCCGACCGGGAAGATCGAGCTGTACAGTGAGGTTATAGGGTCCCACCCGGAGTGGAGCCTGAACCCGCTGCCAAGCTACACCCCGCCCGTTAATCCGGATCCGGAGAAGTATCCGTTCTTCCTGTGCTCCGGGGCAAGACTGCCGCATGTCATCCACTCCCGCCTGCATGCCAGCCCGTGGGAGAGAAGCCTGCTGCCGGAGCCGACGGCGGAGATGAATCCGGATGACTGCGACCGGCTGGGCATTGAATACGGTGATGATGTGGAGATTGTCACTTCGATCGGCAGCCTGAAATTCAAGGCCGAACCGACCGGCACCATTCTTCCGGGACAGGTCTTTGTCTACCATGGTTATCCGGAGGCCGATATCAACAGCATCATCCCGTACCGGGAGATCTGTGACCCGTATTCCGGCTATCCGGCCTACCGCAGCGTCTACTGCGCAGTGCGCAAAGTCTGAAACCCTGATTATTAATGTTCACCGGGTTCTGATGATTTTATGAATCTGCTGTTTTATACTACTGAGTAGTATCACATGAGGAGGAAAGCAATATGAAGAAACTGCTGAAGGCTGGCATGGCAGCCCTGCTGATATGCTCCATGGGCGCCTGCACCAAGAAAGAGGAACCGGCCCCGGAAACCGCGGAGCCTGAGGTTCAGGAAGAGACAGTGGAACCGGAACTGGCCGGGGAAGCAACCGGCGCCTGGGAAGTGTATAAAGACGCATTCGGCAAGAACCTGACCGATGATGACAAGGCACACTTCGAGGCCGCGATGGAAGGCCTGACCGGCGTCGGCTATACACCGGTTGCGGTGCTGGCGAGACAGGTTGTGTCCGGCGAGAACACGGCTTACCTGGCCCTGGGAACCACAGTGACCGAAACACCGGTCACGGACTTCTATGTCGTCGTTGTCTACAACAACCTGCAGGGCGGCTCGGAAATCCTGTCCATCAAGAAAATCGATCTGACCGATATCAAGGTAACAGAGGAAGCCCCGGCGGCAGACCTGCTCGGCGGCTGGACCGTACAGGGCAGCGGCCGTCCCGGCAGCCTGACAGCGGAAAGTGAAGCGGCCCTGATGACAGCCCTGGCAAACTTCACAGGCATGCAGATCATGCCGGTAAGCCTGCTGGGCACCCAGGTGGTATCCGGCCTGAATTTCCGGTACCTGATGACCGGTGCGCCCATTACCGGGAATGAAGAGGAAGCCGAAAAAGTCTACCTGGCCGAAGTGTATATGGACAAGGAAGGCAAGGCGGAACTGACGACACTGCAGCCGCTGGACCTGCTGTACTACGTGACCCCTGAAGAATAACCAAAAAAAGATGGCTGCCGCAGAAAATGCGGCAGTCTTTTTCAGTTTCTTTCCTCAAGATACCAGGCAATCAGGTCATTGGTGACTTCCCCGTAGGATTGTATTCCGCTTTCCTGGGAGAAGGTTTTCAGGTACGTATCATTGATCTTGTCGGAGACATCCTGCAGGGATGACTCGTATTTCTGATAGATCGCAGCGGTATCCCGGCGGTCAAGCTGCACCAGCTGCACACCGCTGTCATCGTCATGAATGTGGTACAGGGCCAGGGCTGTTTCCGGGTTATATCTGTACAGGGAAGACAGGCAGTACGAGAAAGCTTCATAGTAACCGCTGTAGAGCAGCTCGGTCTCCTGACTGTTCACACAGGCCAGGAAGGCGGCGAAGTTGGCCTCCTCCTCGCTGGCAATGCCGAGGCGGTGACCGGCTTCATGGGCCATGGTGA
>JAFWEA010000154.1 GCA_017543005.1 Solobacterium sp.
GCGGCGGCCGGCCCGGAAAGGGCGCAGGTATTATCAAAAAGGAGATTATGGTTTATTATGTTCGGCGGAGATGATGAACATGATAGGAATTATCGATGCCGGCGGCGGCGAAAGAGCAGTGTACGGTGCCGGGATCTATGACTGGTGTCTGGATGAAGGGATTACCTTTGACTGTCTGATCGGGGTTTCAGCCGGAACTGCCAACCAGGCTTCTTTCCTGGCGGGGCAGAAGGGCCGCAATTACCGGTTCTATACGGACTATGCGTTCCGGCCGGAAGGCATGAGCATGGCCAATTTCCTGCGGACCGGCAACTATGTGGATCTGGATTATCTGTACGGCGCCCTGTCAGCCCATGACGGGGAATTTCCGCTGGATTATGCGACCTGGCAGAAAAATGCGGCGGATAAAACAGTGATCTGCGTGGCCACGGATGCCAGAACCGGCAAGCCGGTCTATTTCACCAAGGATGACATGTCCGAGGATCATTATGAACCGCAGATGTGCTCGAGCTGCGTGCCGCTGGTCAACCATCCGTATGCCTTTCAGGGCGGTCTGTACTATGACGGCGGGATCTCCGATCCGATTCCGGTGGAAAAAGCATTTGAACTGGGCTGTGACAAGGTGGTCATCATTCTGACCAGACCCCGTGATTTCATCCGGCCGACTGACCGGGATGAAAAGATCGCCGATTTCCTGCGGCTGCGCTATCCCAAGGCAGCCAGAGCCCTGGCGCAGAGGGGCACCCTCTACAACCTGCAGGTGCAGCTGGCCAAGGCCTATGAAAAGATGGGCAAGGTGCTGATCCTGGCCCCGGATGACATCGGCGGGATGAGTACGCTGACCAAGGACCATGAGAAGCTGGAAATCATGTACGCCAAGGGCCACCGGGATGCCGCAGCCATCCGCGCTTTCCTGGAGAAGGAATGATACCGCACATCAGCGGTATTTTTCTTACCCGGATAGTATAATGATGCACAGGAGTGAAACAGCTATGAGTGATGTGGAAAAAGTATACCGGTATCTGAAAGAGGCCGATATCTATTATCTGGCGACCGTGGACGGCAATAAGCCCTGTGTGCGGCCCTTCAGCACCGTCAAGGTATTTGAAGACCGGCTCTATATCCTGACCGGGAAAAAGAAAGATGTGTTTGAACAGCTGAGTGTGAATCCGCATGCCGAGATTGCCGTCATGGGCAAGGACGGGACATGGATTCATGTGATCGGCACGTTGAAATACGACCCGAGACCTGAAGCGACCGATGCCATTGCGGCGGATTACCCCGGGTTTGCGGCCAAGTACAACCAGGACAGCACTTCCGAGGATGCGGCCTTCTGGTTTGACAGCGGGGAAGCGATTGTAAGTTCCTACCGGACAGATCCGGTGGTGTGGAAACTGTGAGGAAGAATATGACAGAAATCAATGTAAAAGGATTCCGGGTGGATCGTGAGCGCCCGGTGCGGGACTGTGACGGCACCCTGATTGAGATGACCTATGAACAGACCGGCACGAAGATCA
>JAFWEA010000155.1 GCA_017543005.1 Solobacterium sp.
GAGATCATGAAAAAAGCCTCCTGGCATATAATTCGTGTGTGGTCTGCGAAACTACAACGAAGAATAAGAGGAGGTTTTTATCATGGCATACACCGATGACCTGCATAGTCTATCACACACGAAATGGAATTGTAAGTATCATATTGTATTTGCGCCCAAGTACAGAAGGAAGGCATTTTATGAAGCCAGGAGGCTGGAGGTAGGACAGATGTTGAGGCAGCTGTGCGAATGGAAAGGGATCAAAATCATCGAGGCGGAAGTATGCATGGATCATGTGCATATGTTGGTAGAGATACCACCGAAGATGAGTGTATCGGGATTTGTAGGATACCTGAAGGGAAAAAGCAGTCAGATGATATTTGAGAAGTGGGCAAATGCGAGATTCAAGTACAGAAGCCGATCGTTCTGGTGTCGGGGATATTATGTTGACACAGTAGGAAAGAACACAAAGAAGATAGCAGAGTATATCCAAAACCGGCTGAAGGAAGATAAGGAAGCAGAGCAGTTGGAGATGGAATTTGAAGACCCGTTTACGGGTAAGAAGAAATAGTATGCTCGCGCAGACCACATTAGCGCTGTAAGGCGCAGCTTTGCGAGCAGGGCTATGCCCGCATTTGAAAAACCACCGGCTCTGCCGGTGGATATTTATTTCTGTCTGCGGGAGACTGTATTTCGGTAAGGATCCCAGCTATGATGGAAAGGAATCATGACCCGGAGAAAACATACGGTATCGCAGGCCGGTTATCATGCTTATCTGCCGATATCGTCCGGGCTGGCATAATTTATGCAGAGCGGCTGTCCTATAACATAAGGCGGAAACGGAGGCAATACCATGTCCACAAGAGAAGAAAGAATTGCCGTATTCGAAGACACCATGCACAGATGCATGACCGATCCCGAACTGCTCATCGCCATTTCGGAGGCCCGGGAAAAGACAGATCTCTATTATGCGGAAGAATATCCGGAATATGAACCGGTCCGCCGGTATGAGACGGAAGTCACCGTGACACAGAACCGCAGTTTTGAGGCTGTCATGAACCTGAAAAAAGAATGTCCGGAGGCGAAGGTGGCCGTGCTGAACTTTGCCAATGCGTTTACGCCCGGCGGCGGGGTCAGGGACGGTGCCGGGGCGCAGGAAGAGTGCCTCTGCCGGTGTTCCACCCTGTATCCGGTGCTGAACACGCCGGAGCTCTGGGAGGGCTTCTACGAGTTTCACCGCGATCTGCACGATTCCCGGGCAACCGATGCCGTCATCTATACGGAAGATGTCATCATCATCAAAAGTGATACGGATCTGCCGGAACCGCTGGACAGAAAAGACCGGGTCAAAACAGATGTCATGACCTGCGCCGCCCCGGAACTCCGGTTCAAAGACTACCTGCCGGCCGAGTACAGCGTTTCCATGACGGATGAGGAACTGTATGCCTGCCATGTGAGCCGGGGCCGGCACCTGCTGAGCATTGCGGCTGCGAAGGGAGCTGACACCCTGGTGCTCGGCGCTTTCGGGTGCGGGGCCTTCCGCAATGATCCGGCGGTTGTCTCGGCAGCGTACAGGAGCCTGCTGGAGGAATTTGCCGGCGTCTTCCGGAAGATCGAATTTGCGGTCTTCTGCCAGCCCTGGGCCATTGAAAACTACAATACATTCACCCGGGTCCTGCAGCCTTGAACTATAGAAAAAGCCCTCTGACGGAAAAGCGGTCAGAGGGCTTCTGCTTATTTCAGGAGATTGCGGATAAAGCCTTCGTAGATATCCAGTGCTTCCTTGCACCAGAAGGCCGAACCGCCGTGGTCAGCACCCTTGATGATGACCAGGCGGACATCCTTGCCGGCTGCTTTCAGGGCGTTGTAGAACCGCTTTGTCTGTTCGAAGTTGCAGGATCTGTCCTTCGTGCCGTGAATGATGAGCATCGGTGCAAAGGTATGATCCATGTAGGTTTTGCCGAGCACCGGGGCCATCAATTCCGGATGTTCATTCATGTCAAAGCCGAGCATGGCATATTCCGGGGTGCCCGGCTTACCCTGGTTTTCATTGATCGGGAAGGCGGCCGGAATGGTCATTTCCATCGGGCCGTACATGTCAATGATACCGTTGATCTCAGCCGAAACATCACTGTCCGGTTCATCAAACAGGTCACTGTCCAGGGTCATGCCGGTGATGGCGGCCACATGTCCGCCGGAGGAACCGCCGGCCAGGAAGATATTGTCCGGATCACCGGAATACTCTGCCGCATGGGCCCGCATGTAGCGGATGGCATTTTTCGCATCGATGTTCTGGGCCGGGAAGGTGGCGATGCCGCTGTGCCGGTATTCCATGACCGCGACCACAAAGCCGCGCTCTGCCAGTTTCGCAAACATCGGGATATCCTTGTACATCTCCTGCTTCAGCCAGGCACTGCCCTTGATCAGGATGACGATCGGGAAGATCTTGTCCGGTTCAAAGTACAGGGTCGGGCGGATGATCTGCAGGTGCAGTTCCGTATTGTCCTTGACGCTGTAGACGACATCCGGAATGTATTCCAGATAGACGGCAGATCCGTCGTTGCTGAAGGATTCGGCCCCTTCCAGTTCTTCGGTAAATTCAGGAATGGTGTCCCAGGTATAACCTGCATCGGCACGGTCAATCATATGATTATCCTCACTCTCTCTGCTTTTTTTATACAGGAAAGCAGCGGAATAACCAACAGTTTCTTCACCATATCGAAAAAACATCCCCGCAAAGGGATGTCGTGGATCTGTATTTACCGGTTCTGCAGGAAAGCCGGGATCGCTTCCGCATCCTTCAGGCCTTTGCGGTACAGCCTGTCCAGCATGACATGATCCAGGGTCAGCGTTTTCATGCCAGAAATATCATCCGGGGCAACGATCAGGGCTTTTCCTTCGCTTTCCAGCCGGACCGCTTCATCCAGCTGGCGGTTATACAGGAAAGCCCGGCTGGCCAGTGCTTTCCGGGCCCCGCGGTAACGGGCCGGGATCAGTCGGGCAAGGCGGCGGTCTTTGTCCGGGGAGCGGCGGTAATCCTTCGGCCGGCTCAGGATGATGACCACCTTGTCACAGCCTTTTGCGAAGGCTCTCTGATACGGGATGGGATCACTGATGCCGCCGTCATAATAGTGCTTGCCCCGCCATGGATAAGGCCGGTTCAGAACCGGCATGCAGCTGGACATCTTCAGGAAATCGAAGTGATTCCGTTCAATATCCTTTTTCTGCAGATAGAC
>JAFWEA010000156.1 GCA_017543005.1 Solobacterium sp.
TAGAAACAGAATACCGCCGTGACAATCGAGCCGACATCCGCCTCCCGGCCGATGCATGACGCGATGACATACGGCAGTGAATTGACCGGTGATATGCCAAGACCCGCATTGGCGGAAAAGGCAACCCCGAAGGCCAGACATAAAAGGCCTGCACAGTACAGGACCACACTGATCAGCCACTGCATACCGGACCGCTTGCGCATAGCTGGCACCTCACTTTCCCTGCCCATACTGTAACAGATATTCCGGGCGCAAAAAAGCCGCATTTTCTGCGGCTTTGTTCAGTGATTCAGATACTCCTCGATTCTGGCTTCCACAGCCTCGATGCCTGTCTTCTTTAAGGAAGAACATGGAATCAGGTTCTGCTTCCCCAGTTCCAGGGTATCGGCGATGATTTTCAGCTGGGCGGCAATCTGATTGTTGCTCAGCTTGTCGGCCTTGGTGCAGGCCCCCAGAATGGCCAGATGAGCCTGTTTGGCATATTCCACCATCTGAATGTCTTCCGGTGAAGGCGTGCGGCGGATATCCATGACGATGACCATGGCCTTGAGCTGTTCCCGGCGGCGGAAATACGGTTCCATCAGCCTTCCGAACACTCTCGCAGACTGATCACCGCCGCGGGCATAGCCATAGCCCGGCGCATCCACGAAGACCACCCGGTCTTCAATCAGGAAGAAGTTCAGCAGCTGTGTCTTGCCCGGGGTCTTGCCGCTGTAGGCAAGATTCTTCCGGTTGGTCAGGGCATTGATCAGACTGCTCTTGCCGGCATTGGAACGCCCGGCAAAGATCACTTCCGGCAGGTCGGATACCGGCCACTGACTCTCATAGGCACTGCTGGCCAGATATTCAGCCTTGCGGTACATCAGCGGACCAGCGCTTCCTTCAGTACCTGGGACATGGTTTCCACCGGTACGAACTTGACTTTTTCCTTGACGGCATCCGGAATATCTTCCATATCCCGCATGTTTGCCTTCGGAATCAGGATCTTTGTGATGCCGGCGCGGTTGGCCGCCAGGCTCTTCTCCCGCAGGCCGCCGATCGGCAGCACATTGCCGCGCAGGGTCACTTCACCGGTCATGGCCAGATCGGAATGAACCGGGGTATCGCTCAGGGCCGAAACAAGCGCGGTTGTCATCGTTACACCGGCCGACGGACCATCCTTCGGGACAGCGCCTTCCGGCACATGGATATGAATGTCATGGCTGTCGAAGAACTGCGGATCGATATTCAGTTCTCTGGCATGGGCCTTGACATAGTCGATGGCAATCTCGGCCGATTCCTTCATGACATCGCCCAGCTGTCCGGTCAGGATCAGCTTGCCCTTGCCTTCGAAGTAATTGACTTCAATCTGCAGGATATCCCCGCCAAATGACGTATAGGCCAGGCCGGTGACCACACCGATCTGATTCTGCTTTTCCTTGTTGCCGTATTCGAAGATTTCCTTGCCCAGCCACTTGCGGATGAGCTTTTCGGTCACGGTGACGGATTTCTTTCCTTCCTTCAGGATGGCAAGCACCGTCTTGCGGCACAGGGAACCGATCACCCGCTCCAGCTGGCGGACACCGGCTTCCCGGGTATAATGACGGATCAGGTACAGGATCTCCTTTTCCTTCAGCTTAAACTGGGCCGGTTTCAGACCGTTGGCTTCCAGCTGCTTCGGGATCAGGTGTTCAATGGCAATATGAACCTTGTCGATTTCCGTATAGGAAGGCAGGTCGATGATCTCCAGACGATCCTGCAGCGGGGCCGGGATGTTCTCCAGATAGTTCGCCGTAGCGATGAAGAGCACCTTGGAAAGATCATACGGTTCTTCCAGATAGTGGTCGCTGAACAGCGCATTCTGTTCCGGATCCAGCACTTCCAGGAGCGCGTCACTCGGGTCACCCTTGTAATCTGCCCCCATCTTGTCGATTTCATCGATCAGGAAGACCGGGTTGATCACCTGGGCCTTCTTCATGCCCTGGATGATCCGGCCCGGCAAAGAGCCGAGATATGTTCTTCTGTGACCGCGGATTTCCGCTTCGTCCCGCACGCCGCCAAGACTCATCTTCACGAACTTCCGGTCAAGCGCCCGGGCAATGGATTTCGCCAGCGAGGTCTTGCCGACACCCGGCGGGCCGACCAGGCAGATAATCGGGGCATTCAGCGTGCCGGTCATCTGTTTGACGGCCAGATATTCCATGATCCGTTCCTTGACCTTCTTCAGGCCATAATGATCATCATCGAGTACTTTCTGGACTTCCTTGAGATCTTCGTTGTCAGCGGTTTCCTGCCACCACGGGACTTTCAGCAGCCAGTCGAGATACGATCTGGATACGGAAGCTTCCCCGCTTCCCGGCGGCAGCATCTCATAGCGCTGCAGTTCCTCCCGGGCCTTTTCCTTGACGTGATCCGGATACGGATTGTTCTCAATCATATCCCGCAGATTCTGCGTATCATCGGTCAGGTTGGAAACATCCCCGAGTTCTTCCTTGATGGCCCGCAGCTTCTCCCGCAGGAAATACTCTTTCTGGGAGTCGTCGATATGTTCCTTGACCTTGTCGTTGATCGTTGCCTCAATCTGGGAATACTGCTGCTGTTTCTCCAGCTCGGCAATGATCTGCACCAGCCGGTCATTGACATCCAGCGTTTCCAGCAGTCTCTGCTTGACCGGGATGTCCAGCGGGAAATACTGGGCAAACTGATTGGTCAAAGTAACGGCAGAAACCCCATGGGTCAGCTGGTTGACGATATCAGACGGGAACTGGGCGGTGATGTTGCCCACCTTCTCGAATTCACTGATCACCCTTCTGACCAGGGCTTTTTCTTCCATATCGCTGCCATGGACATCGGCCAGTTCTTCAACAGTGGCCATGATCATCATGCCGTCATCTTCCATCTCCACAAGCCGGGCCCGGGAAATACCGGTAAAGGTTACCCGCATGAAGCCTTCCTTGCGGCGGATGATCTTGATCCGGCTCAGCGTACCAACCTGGTACAGATTGTTCTGCTTCGGGTCATCAACCATGATATCGTTCTGGCACACCAGCCAGACCATGCTGTCATACGAAGATGAAGATTCATTGACCGCTCTGGTAGACTTGCTGCGGCCGACTTCGATCATGACATCCTGCCCCGGGAAAACGACAATGCCGCGGGTGCATACTGCCGGTACACGAACTGTATTGATTTTACTCATTGCTGTACCTCCTGTTCTTTTTGACAAAATAAGACGCCAGGCGTCTTATTTTCTGATTTTTTATTCAGCTGTTTCTTCAGCTTTCTTGACGTGTTCCTTAACGAACTCGTATGCCTTCTGCCGGGCCAGATCCGCCTTGACAAGATCTGCGTCCAGCTGTTTCTTCACATCTTCAAGATCCATGTTGTACATCTTGGACATGTTGACGAATTCGTTTTCGACATCTTCGGCCGGAACCTCGATGTTTTCAATCTTGGCAATCTTGTCCAGGATCAGCCGGAGCTTGACGGAAGCAGCGGCCTGTTCCTTGTTGGAATTGACCAGTTCTTCGCGGCTCATACCGGTCATGCTCAGGTACTGATTCATGTTCATGCCGTACTGCCGCAGCTGGGCTTCCAGCTGAGCTGTCATGTTCTCTGCTTCATTCTGGATCATGACTTCCGGAATATCGATTTCGGTTCCTTCGGTCAGCGCCTTGCCCAGCGCTTCATCAGCAGCTCTTTCGGCATCCATCTTCTTGCCTTCCGCCAGTCTGTCACGGATGAGTTTTGTCAGGTCTTCAGCTGTCTCGACGCCCGGGAAGTTGACGTCCTTGGCAAAGTCATCGTTGACTTCCGGCAGAATCTTTGTCTTTACGGCGTTGGCCTTGACATGGAAGACAACATCAGCACCCTTCAGTTCCTCGGCATGGTAGTTCTCCGGGAATGTCAGGTTCAGATCCTTTTCTTCACCGGCCTTGATGCCGACCAGCTGGTCTTCAAAGCCAGGAATGAAGGAATTGCTGCCCAGTTCAAGGTCATAGCCTTCTGCTTTTCCGCCTTCGAAAGCAACGCCATCCTTGAAGCCTTCATAGTCGATGTTCACAGTGTCGCCCATTGCGGCTTCGCTGTCCTTTTCGACGACATCGGCATACTGCTCACGCAGCCGGCCGAGTTCCTTATCATATTCCTCTTCGGTAACGGTGAGGTCGCCGAGCTTATATTCAAGATCCTTGTACTGACCGATTTCGAAGTCCGGAGCAACCGTGAATTCGAAGACGATCTCCGCATGATCCGCGTCAATGCTGCGGATGTCCAGGACCGGCTGGGATACCGGTTCAAGACCAAGTTCCTTCAGGCCGGCAATCATCCATTCGTTGGCGTTGTCGGATACAGCCTGTACCTGGGTCTGGTAAGCCGGAATTCTCTGAGCGAGAATCTGAGCCGGGACATGGCCCTTGCGGAAGCCTTCCACCTGTACGTTCTGGGCGAGTCTGCGGAATGCCTTGTCACAGGCCTTCTTCCATTCTTCGCCTTCTACGGTGACAACCATCTCACCGTTTGATTTTTCCTTTAAAGTCCAATTTGCTGCCATTTCTGTTCGCTCCTTTCAGCAATTTCAATAACTTTATAAGTATAGCAAACATCATGCGGATCGGCTATATGACAGCACGATTTCATGACAGTTTTAGCACTCTGCATGAATGCCTGCTAATACATTACAACAAGCGTTTAGCACTGTCAACAGAAAAGTGCTAATTCTCCGTCTCCAGCATGCTGTTCAGTTCCTGTATGACTTCTTCCGCCAGCGGTTTGGCCTCTTCGGCTTCATAGGTCAGCGGCAGCGCCATGTAGATCTTCCCGGCCAGCAGGGTCATGGCCATGTTCAATGCCGAGGGGTTGCGGGCCAGTTTCTGCTGCAGCAGAGCAGCCGCCGGACCGATGGCCCTGCACCTGCTCGCCGGCACGACTTCATCGGCATAGAAGGCATATTCCACCCCATCCCGGTTCCAGACAAACTCCTCGCTGATCTCCTGCTCGGCCAGGGCGTCAATGACCAGTACGGCCGCCTCCGGCACCGGATCCTTCTGCAGATAATCCTGCAGTTCTTTCACACAGGTCCGAAGATTATGTTTCTGCAGGGCATTGGCCGCCGCCAGCTGGGAAGCCGGCCGGCCTTTGAGCATATGCAGCAGTTCCGGCAGGGTTTTCTCCCCTTTTTCCTTCGTCTGGCTGCCGCGGGCATAGATCAGTTCCTTCTGCAGTACATGCAGTTTCTTTTCAGCCGCTTCCGGAATGTACGGCATGCCGAGTTCGCGCTTCAAAAGATACTCGGCATCATCCAGCTGCCCGGCGGTCAGACAGGTGCTGATTTCCGCAATGATATCGTCATAATAATCACTCATAAGCCGCTCCTAGCCTATAAGAAACAAAAACTGCATGCCCTGCAGTCTTTTTTCAAATGGCGTCCACGGAGGGACTCGAACCCGCGACCCTGCGCTTAGAAGGCGCATGCTCTATCCAGCTGAGCTACGTGGACAACACAGGTAATATAGCAAATCCTGCCGACTTGTGCAAGCACCCTGCAGTGAATTTGCGCACGATAAATTTTACCTGTAGTTTTCCGCCTGTATCCTGGTGTAAAATCAAGGTATGAATATCAATCTGTATCCGTATAACCGCTATATTCTGCTGGCTGCCTTCGTGGTGCTGCTTTTGACGCTGATCATGACCGCCGTGCATCTGGTCCGCTTCGGCAAGGTGCTCAATGCCCGGATGGCCGAGCTTGAAAAAATCTCTGTTCAGGCAGAAGCCCTGCAGAAACGGCTGGAGCCGAAGAAAGAGAAAAAGAAACTGCCGGAGCTGAAGACGGTGCTGCCCCTGCTCCTGCTGGCCCACTCCATATACAAGGATTACCGGGAAGCGGAAGGCAGCGGCCTCGAACAGGTACGCCGCTCAGCGGTCAAGGTGACAGAAAAAAGACTCGTCAGTGATCACCTGAAGAGTCAGATTGCAAAGATTCGCTAGATGTGCAAAACGCACATCTTTTTTTTATTCACCGCGTTTGGCAGTGGCGTAACGGGCAAAGGAATTTCCTTCGTTATGCAGCCGGGCCGCCAGTTCCGTGCCGATATAGCGGAAATGCCAGGCTTCCTCGGAAACGCTGGTAATGACTTCATCTGCCCGGTTCCATGTCTCCACAAAGCCGAACCGCCAGGCGTTTTCCTTCAGCCACTCGTACTGCACCGTATCCCGGAAATAACCCGGCAGCAGCCCCGGAATGCCGAAATCAACCGCCAGGCCGAGCTGATGCTCGCTGTGGCCAGGATACGGCATGCTTTCATCCGCTTCATGGCGGGTTTTCTGTTCGTCATAGGAAATATACCCGTCCGTGACGACCATGCCGGCACAGGCCTTCGGACTGCCTGTTTCCTCGGCGGCCGCCGCGCACATCGCCTCAAGATCCGCACTGATCCGCGGATCCACCAGGATGCCTTCCCGTTCAGCCGGGATCTTCTCCGTATCCAGCCGGACCAGATAGGCCGGCTTGCGGATGCCCAGAGTCACCTTTTCATCCACATAGGTATCGACGGCCTGCGCGCCCATCAGCAGTGGTGTCCCGGCTGCGTACCGGTCCCCGAAGACCAGATAATCATGCAGTTCATCATAACGGTAGCCGCCCAGGTATTCGATCAGTGTATCAACACTCATGATATCGATCGTCTCTTCCACCATCTGCACGATGTGGGCCGGCGGTTCCTGCCAGGCATATTCACTCAGACGCTTGTATTCCGAAGCGTGATAGATATTGAAGCCCTCTTCCTGGATATAGGCCACGAACATGTTCGGGGCAATGGAGTACTCGATAATATAATCTATTTCCTGTTCATTGAGGTGTTCCCGGATCAGCTGCCGGCTCTTCTGGTCGGTATACGGATAGCGGGACAGTTCATCATATTTGGCATTGAGCATCAGAATACAGTAAAACGCCAGCAGTCCCACCCCTGCCACAAACAGGAAAATCCATCTGTTCTTATGTTTCAGCTCTGTCTGACTCACATCTGACATTATATCATTCCTCCATGTGGAGTGCCTCATAGACTTTCGCAGCCACTTCATCCGGCACCACGGCCGCAATCTCTTCCACCGTTGCCTTCTTCAGGTTTATAAAGCTGCCGAAGGTCTTCAGCAGCAGCTTCTTGCGCTTCGGCCCGATTCCTTCCACTTCATCGAGAATGGACTTTGTCTGCCCCTTGGCCCGCAGCTTGCGGTGATACGTGATGGCCACCCGGTGTACTTCGTCCTGCATGCGGGTCAGCAGGAAAAACAGTCCGGAGTTCCGGTCGATATCCAGCCGGTTACCGTTGACATCCATCAGGGCACTGGTGTTGTGATGGTCATCCTTGACCAGACCCATGATGCAGATATCCAGGCCGAGACTGTCGATGATTTCCTTGGCGGCTTCAATCTGGATCAGGCCGCCGTCCACGAGAATCCCGTCCGGCATGATGCCCTCATCCTTCAGCAGGCGGAAATACCGGCGGTAAACGACTTCTTTCATTGAATCGATATCGGAGTTGCCGGTGTGCAGCCGGAACAGGCGGTAGTCTTTGCGGCTGGGCATGCCGTCCACATAGACAACACACGATGCGACCGTAAACGTACCGCTGATATGGCTGTTATCGAACAGTTCAACCCGGTTCATCGGCCGCCCGGCCAGCTTGGACAGCTGCTGCACGGCTTCTTCGGTCACCGATTCCTGCCGTTCCACCGTCTCAAACTTGAGGTCAAGCTGCTTTTTCGCGTTTTCCAGGCACATGTTGATGAGCTTCAGCCGGTAGCCTTTCTGCGGCTGGAAGATATGCATATCCAGCACCTCCTGCAGCGTACTGATATCGGTGTCCTGCGGCAGGACGAGTTCCGTCGGATGCGGATGGTCCTCGTAATACTGCAGCAGGAACGATTCGAACTCTTCCGCCGCATCGCCATACAGCGGCCGCAGCCGGAATTCCTTGTTCAATACCAGGCCGTTGCGGACCAGGAAGCCGGTGATTGCCATGTAACCCCGGTCTACATACCAGGCGAACACATCCCGGGAACCGCGGGTACTGCTCTCAATCATCTGCTTGTCGATCACCCGGCTGATCGATTCGATCATCTGATGGTACTCAGCCGCCTTCTCGAATTCCAGATTGTCGCTGGCGGCATACATCTTCTTTTCCAGATCGGCCGTGATCTCCTTCGTGTCGCCGTTGAGGAACCTGGTTACACTGTCGGCCATCTGCTGGTACTGGGCCTTGTCGATTTCATACTCACACGGTCCCAGGCACTGTCCCATATGATAGTAAAGACATAATTTATTCGGCATGACCGTGCAGCGCCGGAACGGATACAGGCTCTGCAGCAGCTTCAGCGTGTCCCGGGCCGCCGTGGCATCCGGGAACGGGCCGAAATAACGGGCCTTGCGGTCTTTCCTGGTATCTCTCGCAATCATCAGCCGGGGATAGTCCTCCCGGGTCATCTTGATGTAGGGATACGTGGAATCATCAATGAACATGATGTTGTACTTCGGCCGGTACTTCTTGATCAGGTTGATTTCCAGAAGCAGTGCTTCCTTCTCGGTCCTGGTCACGGTAAAATCGAAGTCCTCGATATGGCTGACCATCTTGGTGGTCTTGAAATCGTGAGCTCCGGTAAAGTACTGATTGACTCTGCTGTGCAGGTTTTTTGCCTTGCCGACGTAGATGATCTCCCCGTTTTTATCCTTCATCTGATAACTGCCGGGATCTTCGGGCAGATTGGCAAGTTTCGCCTTGATATATTCTTTGTCCATTGTCAGTCTCTTAAAACAACCACGGTTGCGCCGGTGCCGCCCTCGTTTGGCATTCCGAGGCGGAATTCCTTGACATCCCGGTCAGCGGCCAGGGCTTTATGCACCGCCTTGCGCAGTGCCCCGCTGCCGTCGCCGTGAATAATGCGGAACGTATGCAGCCGGGCAATCTTGGCCTGGTCCACATAGGCGGCCATGGTATCCATCGCCTCATCCACATGCATGCCGATGAGGTTGCATTCCAGATGAACCGTCTCAGCCGGCGCGGAAAAGGAAACCGTCGGCTTCGGGGCTGCCGTGCGGGCAATCACCTTCAGGCTCGGCCGCACCGCTTCCCGGCTGACTTTCATCTCCCGGCCATTGAGCCGGATGGTCAGATTCTTCTTGTTTACGGCAATGACTTCCGCCACCTGGCCGGAGGTGCGCAGTTCCACGGCCTGATGCACGTGATACTCTCCGTCTTCAGCTGCAGCAGGCACTTCCGCCTGTTTTACCAGCCGGTTCTCGAGTTCATGCCGGACCGCCAGGGCCTCATGGTACGGGGCGGTGCGCATGGTTCTGAGTTCCTTCAGGACCTTATCCGCCTTCTGTCTGGCTTCTTCAAGGATTTCTTCGGCTTCTTTCGCCGCTTCATCCTTCAGCTGTTCCCGGCGGTATTCCAGCTGCCGTTTTTCATGTTCCAGCTGCTTGTTTTTCTTTTCTGCCTCAGCCAGCTGCGCTTCCAGTTTCTCCTGCAGCTGCTGGTTTTCGTTAAGCTGGCGCTCCAGTTTCTCCAGCAGTTCATCTTCGCTCGTCTTGGCCTGGTTCTTGAGAAACCGCGCATAACGGATGATGCCTTTGGGCAGGCCGTACTTCTCGGCCACTTCCAGGGCGTTGGACTGCCCGGTCAGACCTTCCAGATACCGATACGTCGGGGTCAGATTTTCCATATCAAACTGCACGCTGGCCAAAAGAATATCCGGATGCCGCTTGCCATAGGTCTTCAGGCGGCCGTAATGGGTGGTGGCCACGGTCATGGTGCCCCGGCTGCGCAGTTCATTCAGCATTGCAATGGCCAGGCTTTCACCTTCCCGCGGATCTGTGCCGGAACCGATTTCATCCAGCAGGGCCAGGCTGTCACCGGTTGCCTGGCGGGCCACTTCGGCCAGCTTGACAATCTGGGCACTGAAGCTGCTGAGTGAGGAAACGACACTCTGGTCATCCCCGATCGCCACAAAGACACGGTCAAAATACGGAATGACAGCCGTCTCAGCCGTAACCGGCATGCCACAGTAGGTCATCAATACAAACAGACCGATGATCTTCATCGATACGGTCTTGCCGCCGGTATTCGGACCGGTAATCAATAACAGCCGGTACGGATCGGCCAGCCGGTAATCATTCGGCACCACTTTTTCCGGATCAATGAGCGGATGGCGGGCCCTGGTAAACTCAAGCCGTTTTTCTTCCGTGAGCTCAGCCGCAATCGCATCACGGTCCTTGCCCCACTGGGCCCGGGCAAAAATGCTGTCCAGCAGCGCACAGGTCTCCAGATTGGCCATCTCCGCTTCCGCCACGGCACTGACCTGGGCCGAACAGGCGGCCAGGATCTTCTGGACCTCTTCCTGTTCGCGGGACAGCAGCTGCTGCTTGCGGTTGTTGGCTGCCACCACGGAAGCCGGCTCCACATAGGAAGCCTGACCCGAGGCGGAATCGCCGTAGATGATGCCGCCGAACTGGTTCTTGTCGGAGGCCTTGACCAGTACAACCGCCCGGTCATTCCGGTAGGTCACAATCGAATCGACAACTGAAGACGAATGGGCTGCCATGAAGCGGTTTACTGCTGCGGCAATCTCCCCGTCGGCAGACTGCAGCTGCCGCCGGATGCTCTTCAGTTCTTCGGACGCATTGTCCTTCACTTCCCCGTATTCGTTGATGCAGCGGGAAAGATACTTCTCGGTCTTTTCATGCACGGTCAGGGTCGACATGATATCGTGCAGTTCCGCATGCGCACACTCCAGGGTCTCCTCATAGTTCAAAATCCCCCGGATGCCGCGGATCAGCTCCATCTCGGCAACCAGTTCCCCGGCCGTCAGTACCCGGCCCTTGGCCGCATTCTGCAGCGACATGCTGATATCGCGGATGCCGCCGAACGGCATGGGCCCGAAACGGATCACGCATTCCAGCGCTTCCTTGAGCTGGGCACTGCGGCGGCGGATGATCAGCGGATCAAATACCGGTTCCAGCTGCTCGATTTCCTGTATACCAAGTGAAAAAGAACAGTATCGTTTCACCTGTTCAAGAATCACATTCAGTTCCAGACTCTGTTCTGTATTGTTCATTTCTTTTCTTCTTTATCTTCTTTCGGCAGCGGCAGCTGCATATGTTCCTGCGGTTCAAAGCCCTGTTCCTGCAGCCATTCCTCGATTGCCTTTTTGTCATCATCGCTGATATTCTGCGATGTCATGTAGATCTGATTGACGATGTCGGTCGTGCTGACCGGCAGATTCTGTTCCTTCAGCGTGCCCGTGACCGCGGTACGGATCATGCCGAGCGCCGTGTGCCGGACGTAATAGTCTCCGTTGGAAAACAGCGAGGTGCTCATGACTGTGCAGATGACGAAAATCCAGATCGTTGCCGTGATGACCCCCAGCCCGGCACCGAGGATTGAACTGATCTGCTTGAGCACCGGCAGTTCATGAATTTTCGCAGCCAGCCGGTCAATAAAGGTAAACAGCAGCCGGAATACCAGGAACAGGATCAGAAACCAGACGGCCTCATTCGCGTAGCCGGCAATCATGTCCGCAATCATGGTATCCTGCAGCGGCAGCCATTCGGTCGGCACAATATGAATATAGGATGCCAGCAGGACATAGTACCGGACCGCCAGAAAGCCTGAAATCAGCAGGCCGGCCACGGCAATAATCTGCCGCAGCACACCGCGGCGGCTGCCCAGAATCAGGAAAATCAGATAAAAAACCACAACGGCGATATTGATATATAACGTAAATCCCTGGGGTATCGTAAACATGTTCAATCTCCGTATCAAATATACCCAAATCACCATGAATAGGCAAATCGTATGCTAAAATACCCTCATGGCTAATCAGACAATCACACTTACCCTGTCCGCGGAACAGAGCAGCCGGCTGCTGGCCGCCTGGCAGGAATATAAAACCGAGAAAACACCGCCGTATGCCCTATTTCAGCTGCGGCCGGAAAACTGTGTCATCACCTGCTATACCTCCGGCAAGACCGTCTTCCAGGGCCCTGATGCGCATATCTACGCTGCCCCGTTCCAGACCGCCGACATGATCCTGCCCCAGGCCGGCAGTGATGAAGTCGGTACCGGCGACTATTTCGGGCCGGTCTGTGTCTGCGCCGCAGTCATCACCGAAAACGACAGACAGCTGCTGAAGGACTGCATGGTGCAGGACTCCAAAGCCCTGACCGACAAACAGATCAGAGCCTTTGCCCCGGCCCTGCGGGAACACCTGCTGCACAGCCTGCTCATCGTCATGCCGGAAAAATACAACGAGGTCCATGCCCGCTACAACATGAATGCCGTCAAGGCCATGCTGCACAACCAGGCCTATGTCAACCTGGCGAAAAAGGCATCCCTGCCGTCTTTCCGCGTTATTGACCAGTTCACCCCGGAAACCAGTTATTACCGTTACCTGCGCACGGCCCCGGAAATCATCCGCGGGATTCACTTTGAAACCAAGGCAGAAGACAAATACCCGGCTGTCGGAGCCGCCAGCATGATCGCCAGACTGGCGTTTCTGGAAACCATGGACAAGCTGGAAGCGCACTATGAGATGAAATTACAGAAAGGCGCCGGCAGTCAAGTAGACGCCTGCGCCCGTGAATTCGTTAATCAATACGGTTTCGATCGGCTTCATGAAGTGGCCAAGATGCACTTCAAAAACACCGAAAAGCTGAAAGATTCACTGTAATCAGTCGGCTGTATTCGGAATCTTTCTGACGGTCAGCTCAACTGTGTTTTCCAGCCGGACCAGTTCTACCCCGGCCGCCCGCAGCATCCGCTTGCTGGCCATTGTTGTCTCCGTATCCGCATATTTGTCGGATTCGTAGACAATTTTTTTAATGCCTGACTGAATGATTGCCTTGGCACATTCATTGCACGGGAACAGCGACACATAGATCGTGCACCCGGCGACCGGCCGCGGACTGTTCAGAATGGCATTCAGTTCCGCATGGACAACAAACGCATACTTGGAAACCAGCACGCCGCCTTCTCTTTCCCACGGGAATTCATCATCGCTGCAGCCCTTCGGGAATCCGTTGTAACCGACGGAGACAACCCGTTTGTTTTCATCAACGATCGCTGCCCCGACCTGGGTATTCGGATCCTTGGAGCGCAAGGCGGACAGATGGGCCAGGCCCATGAAGTACTCATCCCAGCTGAGTGTATCCTGACGTTTCGGCATTATGAACCCTCCTTCACAACCGCTTCTATATATCCTTCCGTGCCGTAAAGCTGATCCA
>JAFWEA010000157.1 GCA_017543005.1 Solobacterium sp.
GACAGAATCAGTTCATCAATATCAACACCCAGTTTCTTGGCATAAACCGGATCGATTGCGTTTTCAGCGTCAATGAAGGCACACCGGCCGCCGCCCTTCTGGCATTCGGCGATGGCATGCAGGGCCAGGGTTGTCTTACCGGAGGATTCCGGACCGTAGATCTCCACGATTCTGCCCTTCGGATAACCGCCGATGCCCAGTGCCGCATCCAATGCCAGCGAGCCGGAAGGAATGGCATCCACCGCCACGTCTGCCCGGTCACCGAGCCGCATGATGCTGCCCTTGCCGTATTCTTTCTCAATTGCTTTCAGTGCATCAGCCAGCAGCTGATCCTTCTTGCTGTCAGTTTCTTTTCCTTTTGCTGTTGCCATGTTACTTATCTCCTTTAACTGCTATATTCGCAGAAAAATCAGTTTTGACTCATTTGCTCTCAAGAATGTCATCCTTGAGCTGGGTGAAGTAGGAGAAGCCGCTGGCCAGGCTGACAAAAGCCGAGAACCAGACCAGGATTTCCGTGACCGGCAGGCGCCAGAGCTCAAACGGCAGGTTGTTGAGCAGAACCAGGGCAATCGTGACCATCTGCAGGACCGTCTTGAGCTTGCCGAGCATCTGGGCCGATACCACCTTGCCGTTGTTGGCCGCGATCATCCGGCAGCCGTCCACGATGATATCCCGGCAGACCATGATGATGACCGGCACGACCGGAATCAGGCCGCGGGACAGAAACAGCAGGAACATCGTTGTTGTCAGCATCTTGTCGGCAATCGGGTCGGCAAACTTGCCGAACGTTGTCTGCATATTGCGGCTGCGGGCAATATGACCGTCCAGATAATCGGTAAAGGCCGCCACCAGGTATACGGCCAGACAGATCAGGTTGATCAGCGGCAGTCTGACCGGGCCGGTCAGGAAGACCCGTGGTTCAATCCCGAACTGGGCAAACGGAAAGATGTAAATCAGTATGACAATCGGTACCAGCACAATGCGGAATACCGTCAGACGATTCGGCAGATTCATTGCGATTCTCCTTTTATTAATTCCTAAGTAGTATAGCACAAGGCTGCAGGTTATAGAAAAAGGAAGATCACAGATCTTCCCTGAAATGAACACACTCTGTAAGCCATGTTCTGTCCCGGTTACCCGGTGGCAGCCATTTATCTGTGCCTAAGCACTCCCTTGGGACTTCGTTTCGTTCGCCGGGACTCTCCTACCAAATTTGGATTTCTCGCTTGCGGGGTTTATCGCGTTCCACCCGGTCGGTTTCCCGCCGGCTTCGTCACTGTGACACCTTAAGGACCTCGGCCATGGGTTTCCCTTTAGGCTCCGGCTCCGCCGTCAGCTGTTACACTGCCTGGTCTTATCGTTTCGGCCAGCACAATCACTACCGCCGTCACAGGCGGTGCGAGCATGGACTTTCCTCTGCCATTCCTCAATGACAGCGGCTGCCCGAGTGATCATTTCTCTTCCTATTTGTTCTTCGAACGTTCAAAGACTTCTTCTTCCAGCCGGGAGAGCCGCTTGAGGATATCCACGTTGGCTGCCCCCTGCTGACTGACCGTCGGGTTGGCTTCCAGCGCCCTGGTCCGGCCTTCCACCTCGATCAGCTTGGCCCGCAGCGAAGCGTTGGTCCGCTCCAGCTCGGCAATCTTCTCGTTCAGATCAGAAGTGATGCTCTGATAGGTTTCATAATCCTGAATCACCAGATCCAGAAACGCGTCGACTTCCGCTGCGTTGTAGCCTTTGAAATCGATATTGAATTCCTTATCCAGAATTGTCTGGATATCCAGATTTACTTTGCCTGCCATATCTGCTTCACTCCTTCATTCAGTAATTATTGCAGGAACTGCCCGGAAAATCAATCAGTCCCCTGCTGTTTCGGCATGAATACGCCGCTTTTCAGCGGCCCCCGTATTCCCGGGCCGCCGCCAGGACGGCGTCAATGTCTTCTTTCGTGCTGAAGCCGCCCAGCGAGAAGCGCACATGGGTGCCGCCGGCAATGCTCAGGGCAATATTGCGGCTGCGGAAGAAGGCAAACATGGCCTGCGGATCCGCCGGGTGCAGAGAGACAATACCGAGGTGTTCCTTTTCCTGTGCCGGGGTGATGACCGGATAGCCCAGTTCGACCAGCCCCTGCCGCAGCTGCCCGTACAGGTCACGGACATGGGCTTCAATCCGTTCGATGCCGACTCCCTTCAGCACCTTCAGCGATTCATTCAGGACATAGATGCCCGGGTTGTCCAGCGAGCTGTTTTCCATCTTGCGGGCGTTTGCGTCATCAGTGCAGTACAGTTCCCACTGCCCGTCACGGAAACGGACGTCATTGCAGAAACCGGCGGCGATATAGACCGGCCAGATCTGTTTCAGCAGTTCGCGGCTGTAGACCGTAAAGCCGATGCTGTTGACCGCGTTCAGGCTCTTGTACCCGGCCCCGTTGACTGCCGCCACGTGCCATTCGGCCATCCGGAACGGTTCCAGGCCAAGGCTCTGGATTGCATCCACAACCAGATAAATACCCCGCTCATGGCACAGCTGTCCCAGCTCGGCGAGATCGATCCGATAGCCGGTGACCGACTGCACATGGCTGACCAGCATCATGCGGGTATGCTCATCACACAGGGCCATCAGGTCCGCGGCCGGAATCCGCTCATCATCCCGCTCGGGCAGCACCCGCACCTCGATGCCCTTGGTCTTTCCGGCATTGAGGGCCGGCATGATGACCGAGTGATGCTCGATGGCATTGGTAACGACATTGTCGCCCGGCGCAAACGCAAAGCCCTGCAGGATGGCATTCAGGCCTTCGTTGGTATTCCTGGTAAACGCCACGAGATCCGGGCTTTCCGCCCCGCACAGCTCCGCCAGCAGCGCCCTGGTTTCGTCAATGACCGCAAAGTGGGACGCCCGGCCCGGACCGCCTCTTTCCACGGTGACCGCCGCCTTTGTCCAGTCCGCAAAGTAGCGCTCTACCCCGCGGATACCGAAGGTGGTGCTGCCGCAGTCATACGCATTGTCCATGTAGACACACTGTGCCGTCGCCGGAAAGAGTTTCCGGTATTCCTTTACCCAGTCGCTGTTCATCATTTGCCTGCCTTTCTGATCAGATAGTCGGCACAGATCAGATCTTCCACTGCCATGCCGAGTGATTCAAACATTGTGATTTCATCCGGTGAGGTCCGGCCCGGCACCTTGCCGGCCATGACTTCCCCGATCGTGCCGATGATGTGATCCTCACCGATACTGCCCTCTTTCAGGGCCAGCAGGTAGTCACCGCTTTCATGGCGCACCGATTCGATATTGTCGCAATAGAACCGCACCGCGGCCGTCAAGGGCCCGGCAATCTCACGGGCATTGGCCGCACAGGCCCCCACCGCGTTGATATGCGCCCCGGGTTTGACCCATTCCTTCGCCAGGATCGGCTCCTTCGCCGCCGTCAATGTACAGATGATGTCTGCGTTTTTCACCGCTTCTTCAACGGTTGCGCAGGCTTTTACAGGCAGGTCTGTTTCCGCCTCGGCGTCTTCGGCGAAGGCTTTTGCCCTGGCCGGCACCGCATCAAACACCTGGACCTGCTGCAGCGGGAAGAGTTCGTTCAGCGCCCGCAGATGCGACCAGGCCTGATGCCCGCAACCGATCAGTGCCAGCACCGATGACTCCGGCCGGGCCAGATACCTGCTGGCCACGGCACTGCAGCAGCCGGTGCGCACACCTGTAACGGACATGGCATCCACCAGCCCCTTCAGTTCGCCATGAGCCTCATCGAACACCAGGATCTGGCCCTGATGAGACGGATAGCCGGCCAGACTGTTCTGCGGGTAAACGCTGAGGATCTTCATGCCGAAGAACCCGTCATGGAAATAAGCCGGCATCGCCGCCATGACATTGCCGTCCGGCATCGGGATAGCCATGCGCAGATACTGTATGCAGGCCCCGCTTTCTTCCCCGGCAAATACCTGTTCCATCAGGCCGATGCATTCCTTCGGCGTCAGCTGCCTGTATACCTGATCGGCATTGATCATGATGATGTTATCCATTGTCACAGCCTCCTGTTATCGTGCTCATTATATCAATGAAAACGGCCTTTACGCCGTTTTCATGCATGTTAATCCAGAATGACGATGCGCCCTTCGATATGGGCATCCAGGCCCTGGTGCAGGGTCAGGTATTCCTCCACGATATTGTTTACGGAAGTGGCCACGACCCGCGGCTTCATGTTCTGCTTCACCTCTTCCAGCGGCACCCCGAGGAACTCATCAAAATTGGTATAGTGATAGTTCTGCAGGGCGATCTTCAGCCGCTGATCATCCTTGATGTCAGCCCCGTTGAAGCGCAATACATCGATATGATGCGTACTCTTGCGGTAGACGATGCGGATGCCGCGGGAGAACTGATAGAACTCCGTGTGGCCCTCCCAGGCCTCATCGCGCATGATGTGCTGGATCATGCGGCGGAACTGCGCGCCGGTCACCTCCACCATCCAGACCACGTCATCAAACGGGGTGTTCTCCAGCATGTCCTGGTATTCGACCAGCGGTCCGAGTTCCTTCTTGCGGATGGCCCCGGAGCCGAACATCATGATGTCGAAGCTGCTTTCATCCTGCATCAGATCCGCGTACAGGTTGCCCAGTTCCGTCTCCTGCTCACGGGCCGGATGGGTCAGCCTGCGGGCAAAGCGGGTGACAATCCGTTTGTACTTGGCATCGGTTACACTCTGGTAATGGGCAATCAGCTCGGCCATGACCGGATCCGCCGGGGCGGTCCGCCAGTCGATCGGCACGCATTCCCAGTGATAGTCCGAAATGGTTCCGGTTTCCGTATCGATGGTCATGTCAAACCGGCCGATCTGCCCGGTGCCGGTATAGGCCTGCACAATCGGCACGCCGTTGACGATCTCCGGCTCGCTCATCATCGTATGCGAGTGGGCCCCGATGATCATATCCACGCCCCAGCCCGGATCCAGCAGCCGCGCCAGCTTCCGGTCCGCCTCGATGCCGATGTGGGTCAGCAGGATGGTCAGGTCCGTCTGGGTAGTGCGGTAATTGTCGCAGATCACGCCGACTTCCCGGGCCGCCTCCTCGACATCGAGGAAGGTCCCGATCACCTTTTCGGCTTTTGTCGAAGCCAGCACTTCCTCCGTCAGAATCCCGATGAACATGATGCGCATCCCGCCGACCTCCACGTTGATATACGGCCGGAACAGCCGGGTGTTGTTCAGGGTCACATAGAAATTCGCATTGATGATCGGGAATCTTGCGCACTTCTCCAGAAACAGCAGGTGCGCCAGGCCGTAATCCACTTCATGATTGCCGACCGTGGTC
>JAFWEA010000158.1 GCA_017543005.1 Solobacterium sp.
GATCATGCTGAAGTCGATCACGGAAGAAGAGATCCTCGCTGCGGTCAATACGGTTCTGGAGGATCGCGCTTATAAAGAAAACGCCGTCAGGATTTCGGAAAGTTTCCGGGCCTGCGGCGGGGCGGAAGAAGCCAGGCTGTTTCTGGAAGAAATTGCCGGCCGGTGAATCAGATGGCCTTGACGGTTTCGCAGCTGAAGACGATGCCGCGGCGTTCCATGTAATAACTGCACAGGCCTCTGGTCGGATAAATGAACACTTCCGCATCCGGATAATCCTGCTGGATCATCTGTTTCAGACTCTCGGCCAGGGCCGCGTTTTCGACATGGGTGATGACGGCCCGGCCGCCGGCATAACCGGCTTCCAGTGCTGCCTTGTATATGTTCTTCATGGCGCTGCGCTCACCCCGGGCCTTGCCGTTGACGTTGATCGTGCCGGTTTCGGAGGCCGTGCCGGTGACGGCAATGTTGAACATGCTCAGGGCGGCGGCTGCGGTCTTGCTGACGCGGCCGTTCTGGCTCAGGTTGTGGACCGAGAAAAAGGCAAAGAAGAGCCGGGTATGACGCAGGTAATCCCGGATGGCCTGATCGATTTCCGCAAAGGACAGATCGGTATGCGCCAGTTCGGCCAGCCGGTGCAGCACGAGGGCTTCCTGGCCGCCGGTGGACAGAGAATCAATGACCGAGACTTTTGCCCCGGGATTTTCTTCCATGTACTGTTTTGCGGCCATCATGGCACTGTCGTAGGAACCCGACAGGGAACTGGTCACGGTCATGACAAAGATCTCATCGGCTCCGGCAAAGGCATTCAGCCAGGCTTCGGCCGACGGGCAGGAAGTATAGGAACGCCCGCGGAAACGGGCCAGATAGTCGAGCATGTCCGTGATATTCAGATCCGGTTCATCAACAAAGCATCTTTCGTCTGTGTAAATGGAAAGCGGTACGGTATGGAAATCCTCCCAGTCGAGGGTCTGCAGATCACAGGATGAGTCTGCGATGATTCTCATGACAATCACCTCCGTTACAATATCGAAATTGTATGAGAATCATCCGGATGGTAAAATAAACACATCAGAGACTACTGTAACAGCAGAGACAGAAAAAGGAATTGTGTAACATTTATGAAAATCAGAACTGATCTGAACAGCCGGACAGCTGCCACCCGGATGGCCATCGGCAATGCGATCCTCGATGAACTGGAAAAAAAGGAATTCAGCCGCATCAAGGTGACGGATGTCATCAAGATCGCCGGCGTATCGCGGATGACATTTTACCGCTACTATGAAAATCTTTATGACGCGCTGTGTGACTGCCTGGATATCATCGTGACCGGATATATGATCGAGGGCGGGGAAGTGGATGATCCTACGGTCTATATGGAACTGGATCATATCGAGTTCTCACTGAACTATTTTGACCGGTATTCCCGGTTCTTCCTGGTGCTGAACCGCCATGGCCTGTATACGATCCTGATCGATGCGGTCAACGAATACATGATGAAGAACATCATGCCGCAGAAGAAACTGCATATGTACGAACTGTATGCCTATGCCGGGGGACTGCTGAATTCATTCCTGAAATGGGAGGAAGGCGGCCGGCGGGAAAGCGCGCACAGTGTGGCCATGATGATCTACCGGCTGTACAATCACAAAGACGGTATTGATCTGCCGGAAACGGAAGGCTGAGCAGGAAGAAATTCCTGCTTTTTTTGATACGGGTCATTGACGGTTTAA
>JAFWEA010000159.1 GCA_017543005.1 Solobacterium sp.
GCTCCGTTGTTAAGCGGAATCCAAATGACATCGGGTTCTTCCAGCCGGAGGATTTCCTTGTGGTTGGTAAGATCCTTATGTCCATCCAGATGATGATGCATCGGTCCGGTTAAAAATGACATACTGTTTTACACCCTTCCTCTTAAAACGAATGAATTATATCATTAATCAGGCGTCTTTACTATATAATAACAGGCAGACAGACAAGTGATTATCTGAACAAATGAAGAATAAATGTAACGCAAAACTGATCCTTATCCTGAGCCTGCTGACCGGATGCTCCGCAGGCAGTGAAAACCGGCCGGCCAGGTTTTCCGCCGTGACCACCGAAGCGGGCTTTGATACTGTCATTACCCTGCAGGAGTGGGTTGATTCCCAGGAAGAATTCACCCGGCATTTCACCATGGTCCAGGGTCAGTTCCGGCACTATAACGATCTCTTCGATATCTACAATGACTACGAAGGAATTGCCAATATCCGTACAATCAACGAGAATGCCGGCATCGCCCCGGTGCAGACCGATCCGGAAGTCGTGGAGATGCTGCTGCAGGCCAGGGAGTTCTATGAGCTTTCCGACGGCTGCTTTGATGTCACCATCGGTTCCCTGCTGCAGGTCTGGCACAATTACCGTGACCAGGGCATCGAGATGAACCTTGCCGGTTCAAAAGCCCCGGTGCCGGAGATGGCCGAGCTGCAGGCCGCGGCGGCCCACAGCGGCTGGGACAAGATCGTCATCGACGAAGAGAACTCGACGGTCTTCATCACGGATCCCGATGTGGCGCTGGATGTCGGCGGCATTGCTAAGGGCTTTGCCGTGGAAAAAACCGCCCTCATGCTGGCAGAAGAAAACCCGGCCAGCGGCGTCATCAATGCCGGCGGCAACAACCGCACCCTGGCTTCCAAGCCGGATGGCAGTCCCTGGGTTGTCAGAATCCAGAACCCGGACGGCGGTGAGCGGATGCTGCTGGTGGAACTGCCCGGTGCCTTCTCCTTTGTCACTTCCGGTGATTACGAGCGCTACTTTATCGGTGAAGACGGAAAGCATTACCATCACATCATCGATCCCCGGACCCTGTACCCGGCTGATTATTACCGTTCGGTCACCGTGATCACGGAAGATTCCGGGGCCGCCGACTGTCTGTCCACTGCCCTGTTTGTCATGTCGCTTTCGGAAGGACAGCAGCTGCTGGAGCGCTACCGGAAAGCGCATCCCGATGCCTCCTGCGAAGCGGTCTGGATCATGGATGCCGATCAGGTGCCGGACAATACCGAAGGCAAAAAAACCGGCAGTTTCTTTGTTACATGGACCGCCGGTCTGAACGATAAAATTACATTTGAATTGAATTAGTGCGGCTGCGGCCGCTTTTTTTCTTTGCCCGCAAGCACATACCAGACTGCCAGCATACATGCCAGGACCGCAGCCGTCATGATCAGCCCGGTATCCAGGCTTCTTTCCGCCAGAAACCCGGTCAAGAGATCAGCCGGCACCGCCGACAGTTCCGCCACCGCGGCAGCCGCGCTCATCATCGCCGCCCGCTCACCGCTGATTGATTCATGCTGAAGCGTGCTCAGCAGCGGCATCATCAGGCTCTCACCCAGGGCCAGCAGCAGGATGCCGACACCTGCCAGAAGCGGTCTGTACGAGAGACAGGCAATACAGCAGAATACCTCAATACCGAGGATCAGACAGCCGGTCAAGCGACGGCCGAAGCGCTGTGACAGGCGCCAGGAAAGTACTCCGCCGGTACCGGCCGCAGCCACCGCAATATAGAGCCCTTTGATCTGCGTGACCGATAAGCCGGAAGCCAGCAGCACCGGCTGGTTCAGCACGACCGTCAGCAGCCGGATGACCTCGGCATGAAGACCTGCCAGAAGCGCTGCCGCCAGCAGTTTCCGGTTACTGATTGCCTGCCGGAAAACCTGTGTCATCTGTTTTGCTGACATTGATTTTCCTGCGGTCTGCGGAAGATCCCTCAGTGTAATGACAAGCACCGCTGCCAGTCCGTATGCCACAGCGGTCAGCAGCGCCATAGTCCGGTACTGTTCGCCAAGAAACAGTGCTGTTCCCGCTGCCGCCAGCATGCCGGCCGTACCGCAGGCATTCCAGAGCCCGAAGGCTTTTTCGGACTGTTCCTGCCCGGCAGAAAGATAGACAATGCTGCTGTCCACACCCGAAAGGCCGGCCAGGGCAATCCCCAGCACAATTCTTTCCGCCAGGAACAAGCCAAAGTCCGTGGCCTGCCAGAAGATGATTTTGGACAGGAAATAAAGAAAACTGCACAGGATCATGGTGCGCCGGTAGCCGATCCGTTCCGCCGCCATGCCCCAGGGCAGTTCAAAAGCCAGCGTCACGATAAAACTGACGCTTTCGATGAGTGTGATCTGTGATAATGTGATGCCCGCATGCAGCCGGTACAGCGTCGCGACCGATGCGTAAAATACCATGCCCTGCAGAAAAGACACTGCCAGCATGACTTTCAGATTATGTTTCATAATGCCTCCGGAACACTGAAAAATACTTTGTGCAAAGAACTTCTTTTCAGTTTTCCGGTATCAGCATTTCTTCATGGTTACTCCGTGCTTTTTATTGTAAAGCCATCGGTGTAAAGAGCGCAACCGTCACTCTTCCAGATCCGGCAGCACACTCCGGTAGCTGCTTTCATAGGCGTGTGCCTTGGCAGAATCCTTCTTGATCTTGGCCACTTCCTGGGTTGCCTTCGGAATCAGCTGGACTGTACCGGCCCCGCCGACACAGCCGCCCGGGCAGGCCATGCCTTCAAGCAGATAGCCGTTCAGCTTGCCGGCTCTTGCCTTCAGCAGCATCTTCCGGCACTCATCCAGACCTTCGGCATGTTCCACGTTGACCTCCCGGTCCGGATAAAGCTTGTTGATGCAGTTGACAACCGCGCTGGCCACACCGCCGCTGACCGAGAAGCCCCGGCCGTCGCCGCTGGCGCTGTTGGGGATTTCCATTTCCTCAAGGGCCGCGAAGTCCACTTCCTTCGCCTCAAACATGCCCAGCACTTCTTCGAAGGTCAGCACAAAGTCGACATCCGAACGCACGGAACGGCGGCTGGCTTCCAGTTTCTTGGCCGCACACGGACCGATAAATGCCACCTTGCATTCCGGGTGTTCCTTCTTGATCAGTCTGCCGGTCAATACCATCGGGGTCAGCGCCATGGAGATGCATTCGGCATACTGCGGGAATTCCCGCTTGGCCATGACCGACCATGCCGGGCAGCACGATGTGCCCATGAACGGCAGTTTTTCC
>JAFWEA010000160.1 GCA_017543005.1 Solobacterium sp.
CTGACGGAAGAATGGAACCGGCGGGACGGCCGCGGGGCAGGGTTCCGCGGGAAGGTGCTGGGTACGCTCAGCGTCAGCCGCAATGTCCGGGTGGAAAAAGAACCGTTCCGGGTGCTGGTCAACGGTGCGGAAATGCAGGATGAGCAGCTGTATCATGTCATCACTGATGATTATCTGCAACGGGGCAGCGGGTATCCCATGCTCGGCTTTTCCCAGGGTGAAACGTGTTTTTACCCCGGCTATATCAGGGACTTGCTGGAGCGCATCCTGAACCGGAAGGAGTATCTGGATGGGGCAGGGATCAGGAGGATTTACGATGAAGAAGATGAAAAGTAATTTGATGCTGCTCCTGACCGCGTTCATCTGGGGCTGCGGCTTTGTGGCGCAGAGACTCGGCATGGATGCCGTGGGTCCGTGGACCTTCGGCTGTCTGCGCAATCTGATCGGCGGCACGACCCTGCTGCTTCTGATGCCGGTGCTGGATAAGGTCCGGGGCAATCCGGCTGAGGCGGACTGGCACAGCCCATCGCTGCTCAAGGGCGGTATTGCCTGCGGTATAGCCCTGGCGGCAGCCAGCATGATGCAGCAGTTCGGCATTCTGTATACAACGGTCGGCAAGGCTGGTTTCATCACTTCGCTTTACGTTGTGCTGGTGCCGCTTCTGTCATTGTTTCTCGGGCGCCGGGTCAGGAAAATCGTCTGGCTTTCGGCGGCCATCGCCGTATGCGGCCTGTATTTCCTCAGCATGTCGGAAAGTGCTCTGCCGTCCAGGGGAGATCTTCTGGTCCTGGTCTCGGCCTTTCTCTTTTCCATCCATATCATGGTCATCGATTATTTTTCGCCGCTGGCCGACGGGGTGCGGCTTTCCTGTCTGCAGTTTTTCACGGCCGGCATCATCTGCCTGGTGCCGATGCTTCTTCTGGAAAAGCCTGCTCTGGCCCAGATCATCGCCGGGGCGGGGGCGATTCTGTTTTCCGGTGTCCTTTCTTCCGGGGCGGCCTATACGCTGCAGATCGTAGCCCAGCGGGATGCGGATCCGACGGCAGCCAGCCTGATCCTGTCGCTGGAGGCGGTGTTTGCGGCCCTGACCGGTTTTCTGATCCTGCACCAGTCACTGAGCCTGCGGGAACTGGGCGGCTGTGTCCTGATGTTTGCGGCCATTATCCTGGCCCAGCTGCCGGAGCGGAAAAAAAACAGCCCGCTTCTGCGGGCTGGTGAATGAAACTTACTTGCGGTCGGCGGCCTGAATCATCATGTTGACGATCTTGCGGGCATAGGCGGCCGGATCTTCGAGCGGCAGGCCTTCGATCAGCAGGGCCTGGTCATACAGTACATCCGTGTATTCTTTCAGCTCTTCGGGGCTGTTTTTATATACATTCTGCAGGGTTGCGAAGATCGGGTGATCCGGGTTGATTTCCAGGATCTTCTCGGCTTTCATACCGCGGCCGGCCGGATCCTGCTGGGCAAGAATCTTTTCCATTTCAATGGACAGGCCTTCATCGGAAACCAGGCAGACCGGGTCATCGGTCAGACGCGAGGAGATCCGGACAGCCTTGACATTGTCCTTAAGGATATCCTGCATCGCCTGCAGCATGTCCTTGTTCTCTTCGGCTTTCTTCTCTTTTTCCTGCTTTTCTTCCTCGGTATCGAGATCGAGATCCGCCTTGGCAATGGACTTGAACGGCTTGCTGTCATAGTCGTTCATCATGGTGATGACAAATTCATCCATGTCATCCATGAAGTAGAGGATTTCATATCCTTTGTCTTTGATCTTGCTGAAGCCCGGGGTCTGTTCAATCTCTTCAATGGTGCGGCCGCTGGCAAAGTAGATTTCCTTCTGCTCTTCCGGCATGCGGTCACGGTATTCCTTCAGAGTGACATAATTGCCGTCATGACTGGATCTGTACATGAGCAGGTCCTGCAGTTTGTCCTTCTCCATGCCATAGGACTTGTAGATGGCATATTTCAGGTTGCGGCCGAAGCTCTCAAAGAATTTCTCATAGCTTTCCCGTTCGTTCTTCAGCATATCGAGCAGGGCCCCGTGAATCTTCTTCTCAATGGAGGAAGCCAGGGCTTTGACCTGACGGTCCTGCTGCAGAATCTCACGGGAGATATTCAGACTGATGTCATCGCTGTCGATCAGGCCGGTCACAAACCGGTAGGCATCCGGCAGAAGATCACGGGCTTTGTCGAGGATGAAGACACCCTTGGAATACAGTTGCAGACCCGGTTCGAAGTCCGTGTTGTAGAAGTTGTACGGGGCCTCGGCCGGGATGAACAGCAGGGCCGTGTAGGAAAGGTTGCCTTCCACGCTGTAGTGGATGACCTTGCGGGGATCCTGCCAGTCATTGAACTTGGACTTGTAGAATTCGTTGTATTCTTCCGGCTGGATCTTGCTGCGGTTTTTCTTCCACAGCGGCACCATCGAGTTGAGAGTTTCCGTCTCGGTATGGACAACTGTCTTGTCCTTGTCTTCCGGATCGGTTTCGGTCTTGACGACATCCATGACGATCGGATAGCGGACATAATCGGAATACTTTCTGACCAGGTCCCGGATCTTGTATTCATCCAGATAACTGCTGTACTTCTCGTCTTCCGTATCATCCTTCAGTTCCAGCGTGATGCGGGTGCCAGCTGTCTGTCTTTCACCCGGGGTGATGGTGTAGCCGTCCTCACCGGAGCTGACCCATGTCCAGGCTTCCTCGCCGAGGGCGGAACGGGATTCCACAGTGATCTTTTTGGCGACCATGAAGGCGCTGTAGAAGCCGACGCCGAACTGGCCGATGATGTCGATGTTGCGGGTGGCCTTTTCCAGCTGTTCCCGGAATTCGGCTGAACCGCTACGGGCAATCGTACCGAGGTTTTTCTCCAGTTCTTCCTGGGTCATGCCGATGCCGGTATCCTCAATGACCAGGGTTCTGTTTTCCGGATGACGTTCGATTCTGATCTGCAGGGATTTTCTGTCGACTTTATAATCCTTGTCTGTCAGGGAAAGATAATACCGCTTGTCCAATGCGTCTGAAGCATTGGAGATCAGTTCCCGCAGAAAGATTTCCTTATTCGTATAGATGGAATTGATCATCAGTTCCAGAAGCCGTTTGGACTCCGCTTTAAACTGTTTTTTTGCCATATTACATGCCTCCTTTAGCACTCTGTATTACTGACTGCTAAAATGATAGCACCAGTGTTGACATTATTCAAGTGACGGTCAAAATTCCAATCAACGTGCCAAAATACGGCTGATAAACGGTGAAATTCCATGAATCATGGAATTTTATAAGTACCCCGGATGGTAAAATAATAATGAAAGTCAGACAAAATGGTCTGCAGCGGCCATTGCAGACAGGCAAAGGAGGAAAGGTGAATGGAAGAGAAAACATTTGATCAGGAAGCCGTTGGCCGGATCCTGAAACAGGCCAGAAAAAGACGCGGCATGAGACAGTGGGAGGTGGGCGAACGGCTCGGCATCAGCCACCGGACGGTGTCGGCGTATGAGAGTGGCACAAGCATGCTGCGGCTCGACATGTTCTGCCGGTACGGCATGCTGTTTCCGGAGATCATTACGGAGATAGCCGAACTGTTTCTGGATAAAGGCAGGCACCTGATGATTGTCAGTGATGATGAGGCAGTGCTGCTGGAAGCGCTGCATGATAAGATCAGATTCAAGGATCCGCGTGATCCGTCCAGAGAATGAGTATCAGAAATAAGATATATAACTTATACAATTATTGGCCATTGAAAACGCTTTCTCAGTTGGTATGATTCAAGTAGAGGCAGGAGGAAACGATCAATGAGAGATGTTGATGTCAGTATCATTGAGAATAAACTGAGAGAAGCCTGCATGGCGATTGCGGTCGAATATTCTCATGATATTATCTGTGCCCTGAGAAAAGGGGAACAGGAAGAAACAAGAGAAAAGTCCAAGGCAGCCCTGCGGATGCTTCTGGACAATGCGGAGATTGCCTCCCGGGAACAGATTGCCATCTGTCAGGATACAGGCATGGCAATTGTCTGGGTGAAGGCAGGCCAGGAAGTTCATTTCACCGGCGGTTCGCTGATTGATGCGATCAACCGCGGGGTCGCAGCCGGCTATCATGACGGTTATCTGCGGGCTTCGGTGGTGGCTGATCCGCTGTTTGACAGAAAGAATACCAAAACCAATACCCCGGCAGTTGTCTATTGTGAGATTGTCCCGGGTGACGAGGTGGAAGTGGAAGTCATGGCCAAGGGCTTCGGTTCCGAAAACAAGTCGAAGATCAAAATGCTGACGCCGGCCGACGGTGTCGAAGGCGTCAAGAAGTTCGTTCTTGATACGATCAAGGAAGCCGGTCCGAATGCCTGCCCGCCGATGATTGTCGGCGTGGGCATCGGCGGTACCTTTGATTCCTGTGCCGTCATGGCCAAGAAGGCAATGCTGCGGCCGATCAGCCAGTCCAATCCGGATGAAAGATACAAGCAACTGGAAGATGAACTGCTCGAAGCAGCGAATGAACTGAATGTCGGCCCGATGGGTCTGCATGGCAAAACGACAGCCCTCAAGATACAGGTTGAGCATTTCCCGACACATATTGCCGGCCTTCCGTGTGCAGTCAATATCTGCTGCCATGTATGCCGTCATGCAAGGATGGTGATCTGAATGAAGTACAATATCAAGCTCCCGATGGACCTGGAAACCAGAAAGAAACTGCGGGCCGGCGATGAGGTCTATCTGACCGGAATTATCTACACCGCCAGAGACGCCGCTCATAAACGGCTCCATGAACTGCGGGAAAAAGGGGAACCGTATCCGTTTGATGTCAAGGACGCGATTGTCTACTATGTCGGACCGACACCGCCGAAACCGGGTCATGCCGTCGGCTCAGCCGGACCGACAACCGCTACCCGGATGGATCCCTATGCCCCGGAACTGCTGGATGACGGACTTGCCGGCATGATCGGCAAGGGCAGACGCTCCAAGGAAGTGGTGGATGCGATCATCCGCAACAATGCCATCAACTTTGTGGCCGTCGGCGGGGCCGGTGCGCTGCTTTCCCAGAGCATCAAAAAGGCCGAACCGGTTGCGTTCGAGGACCTGCTCAGTGAAGCAATTGTCCGTCTGAGCGTGGAAGACTTCCCGTGCTTTGTCGGTGTGGATACGCTCGGCAACGATATCTACGACGAATAAATCATGCAAAAAACATCACCTGCTCAGCGAGCGGGTGATGTTTTTCTGTACAGACGGAGAATGAATTCGGCGGTTACCTGCAGGTTTTCACAGCTGTTCAGGCGCCGGGCTGCTTCCGGACTGGTGCGGTAGAAATAGGGGGTCATGGTCAGCAGGTTGGCCAGGTCTTCCGGACCGGCGCTGAAGGTCTGCCGGATGAGTTCCTCCTTCTCGGGCACCAGGGAAACACTCGATTTCTCGGGATTGCGGTAGGGATGCTCATAGAGCACCGATTTCATTTCAAACAGATGATCCGGACCGGGGGTCACGGTTATGAAGGCACCGCCGTCTTTCAGGATCCGGCTGATTTCCTTCTCGAAGACCGGCGCAAAGCAGATGACCGCAAGATCGGTACAGGCATCCGGCAGCGGCAGGCGGCTGGTCGAGGCCACGATGTAGGCAGTCGACTTGTCATGGGCGGCCGCGTATTTCAGGGCATCCTTGGACAGGTCAAAGCCGTATTTTTCTTTGACTGGAAAAGCACTTGTGTAATAGCCTTCCCCGCAGCCAAGATCCGCCAGTACTTCCGCATGTTCCTGCCGGATCCACTCACACAGGGTATCGCGCAGGAAACCGTAGGCCCCGGTATGCAGAAAGTCCGTACGGGCCTTGACCATCCGTTTTTCATCACCGGCTCCGGCTTTTGTCCGCAGGGCCAGATTCAGGTAACCCTGGCGGGCATAATCAAAAGAATGATTCTGCGCACAGCAGACCCGGCGGTCGGTTTGTTTGAGTTCCTGTCCGCAGACAGGGCAGATCAGTTTCATACGGGAAGAGTATAGCACAAATCATCGTGAACCGTTCTTGACCGACGGTCAGTCAAATGGTACTCTGAGGGTGGAGGTGAAGAGATCATGCGTGAAAGCAAGGACAGTGAAGTCCGGCGTGATGAATTTGTCGCTGCGGCGGAGAAGCTGTTCCGGGAGAATGGCATCGTGGAAACCACCATCAATGCAATTGTCAAGGAAATGGACGTTGCGAAGGGATTGTTCTACTACTATTTCGAATCAAAAGATGATGTCATAGACGCCATCAGCGAAAAGTACAATCTGGATTTCCGCAGATCCATCGAACGGTCTCTGCGGCAGGATGAATTTGATCAGCGGCTGGATGCTTTCATTGAAGATTCGATTCTTTCCTTCCGGCAGATGTGGGAGAAACTCAGAGGCGCAAACGACGATATCGACCTCTCGATTCTGGCCAGCCGGAGCATGGATGAAGCGAAAAAAACCGCTTCATCGGTACTGGAGGAACTTCTGGAGGAAGGCAACAGCAGCCGCAAACTGAACATCATGAGCCCGAAGCTGTTTGCTGAGGCAATCATCGCGGGCATGGCAGACCTGGCTGCCCAGAGTGAGGCAACCGGGGAAGAAATCAAGAAAATCATTGAGGGTCTGATCAGATCCGGAAAGGAGTAAATATGGCAGATATCAAGAAAACAATCGATGAACTTCAGGGAACATTCACGGAAGCTGTAGGCAAGGCCGCAAAAATTGTTGAAAGCAGCACCAAGGAACTGTCCGGAACCGTCAATAAGGAACGCCGCAAGATGGAAATCCGCTCGCAGATCGGTCAGCACCAGCGCAATGTCACCAAGGCATACACCCGGCTGGGCGAAGCCTATTTCAAATATGTGGAAAAGGGTGAGTCCATGAGCGGGGTCGGCGATGTGCTTGATATCCTGCGTTCCAATACAAAAGTGATTGAACTGCTGAATGAGCAGCTGAAAGCACTGGACGAAGACTGATTGAAAGGAGCACAAGCTCCTTTTCATGTACAATGAACGTATGAAGAATGTATTGATCACAGGCGGGACGGAAGGCATCGGCCGGGCCCTGGCGGATGTCATGGCGGCCCGCGGTTACAGACCGGTGCTGGTGGCCCGGAACCGGGAGAAACTGGAACAGGCGGCTGCCGAAATCAAGGCAGATTATCAGCTGCCGGCCATCGCTGTGCAGGCGGATCTGTCACAGCCGGGAAGTGCGGAAAAACTGTACCGGAAACTGCAGGAACTCGAGATCCGGATTGATATCCTGGTCAATAATGCCGGCACCGGTTTCTGCGGGCGCAGCTGGGAGATTCCCGTTGCAGATGAGGAAGCCATGGTCATGCTCAATGATGTGGCCATGATGAGCCTGACAAAGCTGTATGTCCGGGACATGACCGCCAGGAATGAAGGAATGGTTTTGAATATCGCTTCGATGGCGGCCTTCCAGCCGGGACCGTACATGGCCGGCTATTATGCGTCCAAGGCATTTGTGCTCAGTTACAGTGAAGCCCTGGCAGAAGAAGTGAAGGGCACGGGCGTGCATGTCATCTGCTATTGTCCGGGGCAGGTGGATACCGGCTTTCTCACCAAGGCAAACAGCCGCCGGAACATCACCGCCATCACAGCCCGTCAGGCAGCCGAACAGGCATACCGGGCCCTGCAGCTGAAGCAGCCGGTCTATATCGGCAGGCTGTTTGACCGGGCAAGTTTATTGATTCCCCGGGGCGTGCGTAAGATAATACTGGCAAGGATAAAGCGAGGAGAATAAAGATGAAAATTTCGGTTATCTATGATTCAAAGACAGAAAATACTGCAACTATGGCTGACTATATTGCCGAGGGTCTGCGGCAGGTGGAAGGGGTGGAAGCCCGGACATTCCATATCGATGATCTCGATGAAGCCTATGCAAAGGAAAGCGGCGCGCTGATCTTCGGCTGCCCGACATACATGGGCGGCCCGACAGCGGCGTTCTATGAATTCCTTGAAAAAAGAGCCGGCAAGCTGGGCCTGGCCGGCAAGCTGGGCGGTGCCTTTGCAACCGAACAGTATATCCATGGCGGCGCTGACCTGACCATCATGCGGATCGCAGAGCATATCCTGGTCTTCGGCATGATGTTCTATTCCGGCGGCGGTTCCAAGGGCGCACCGGTCATCCATTACGGTCCGGTGGAAGTCAGCACCATGGGCATGGAATCCTTCAAGGATCTGTTTGTGACCTACGGCAAGAGATTTGCCGAGCAGGCCCTCAAAGTTCAGTAAGACAGTAAAAAGCCGCCGGCTGTGATACAGTCAGCGGCTTTTCAGATCAGGCAGAAACCGTTCTTCCCAGGAGTAGATGCAACCGCAGTAATCCTGGCGGTACAGATCATGTTCAGCGGCCAGTTCGTCCCGGCGTTCCTGACCGCCTTTTTTCTTGAAATCGGAATAGAAGTATCTGACCTGCGGCCAGCGGGCCGACAGGGCTTTGCCGGTTTCATTGATTTTCTGGCTGTCTTTCTGCCGGGAGGAAGACATGACGGTTGTGAAGTAGTCGAAGCCGTGTTCGGCCGCGTACTGATAGGCTTCACCCATGCGTTCGGCATAGCACAGGAAACAGCGCCGGAAGCCTTCGGGATCATCCTTGAGCGGCTCCAGTTTTTTTGTGTAGGCCGCATTGTCATACGCCGGCACAATGACCTCGATGGCATCGCCGTAGACCTCTTTGACAAAGCGCTGCAGCTCACTCAGCCGCCGGTTGTATTCCGCGGCCGGCCAGATGTTTGAATTGGCATAGTAAATCGTAATGTCAAAAACATCCGAAAGGAATTCGAGGGGCCAGCCGGCACAGACAGCACAGCAGGCATGCAGAAGCAGCCGCGGTTTATGGTCATATTCGCGGCGGATCTCTTCAATTTCCCGCAGTGACTCAAGATAGTAATTCTTCTTGTTCATCTGCCTGCGTTTCTGCAGGTATTCCCAGTATTCCTCAGTCTTCATCAGTAATGAACATGCAGTCTCCGAAGGAGAAGAAACGATAGCGCTCCCTGACCGCTTCTTCGTATGCCTTGAAGACCAGTTCCTTGCCGGCATAGGAGGCGATCATCATGATCAGTGTGGATTTCGGCAGGTGGAAATTTGTCAGCATGCAGTCAATGGTATGCCATTCATAACCCGGATAGATAAACAGGGTGGTTTCCCCGGAGCATGCTTCGAACCTGCCGAACCGGTTCCAGACGGATTCAAGGGTCCGCACGGAAGTGGTGCCGATGGCAATGATCCGCCGGCCTTCTGCTTTTGCCTTGTTCAGGGTTTCGGCTGCTTCGGCCGACATGTAGTAGACTTCCGAATGCATGATATGTTCTTCGATATTCTCCGTATCCATCGGCCGGAATGTCCCCAGACCGACATGCAGGGTGACATCGACGATCTGCACGCCTTTTTCCTCCAGCTTCCGGAAGATCTCCGGGGTGAAGTGCAGTCCGGCAGTCGGGGCGGCGGCGGAACCGTCAACCCGGGCATAGACCGTCTGGTAGCGGTTCGGATCATCCAGCTTCTCGCGGATATACGGCGGCAGCGGTACGGTTCCGAGCTGTTCCAGGATTTCCGTAAAGATGCCGTCATACAGCATCTTCATCTTCCGGATGCCCTTGTCGCCGATGCCGACGCACTTGGCCTTCAGGCGGCCGTCATGAAAGGAGACAACCGTATCCAGCTTGACGGTCCGGGCGTTGCCGACCAGGCATTCCCAGACATCATCGGGCTCCTGCCGCAGCAGCAGCACTTCGACATGGGCGCCGGTTTCTTCCTTGGTGCCGTACAGCCGGGCCGGGATGACGCGGGTATTGTTGCGGACAATGACATCGCCGCTGTGCAGATAATCGATAATATCAAAAAAATGCCGGTGCTCCAGTTTGCCGGAGTTCTTGTGCACAACCATCATCCGGCTGGAGGTTCTGTCTGCCAGGGGTGTCTGGGCAATCAGTTCCTTCGGCAGTTCATAATCAAAATCACTTGTTTTCATAGTCAGTTACCTTCCCCGAATATATTAATGACATTTCCTGCCTGACGCAATCGGCGGTTCAGAAATATGTTTTGCAGGAAATGACCCGGCCGAGAATGCGGACCGGCAGGGTGCGGACTTCACGGGCAGTGAAATAGCGGGTCTCATAATCCGGATTGGCGGCTTCGAGAATCATCATGGAGCCCTTGTACAGAACCCGTTTGACGGTTACCTCGTCGCCGGCCAGCACCACGGCAATGGTGCCGTTTTCCACCTGGCTGCACTGCCGCACCAGAACCAGGGAACCGTCCAGAATGCCGGCCCCGTTCATCGAATCACCGCTGACTTTCAGATAGTAGTCGCCGGCTTTCCGTTCTGCCAGGGAAGCTTCCTCTTCCCCGAGATA
>JAFWEA010000161.1 GCA_017543005.1 Solobacterium sp.
CCCATGGTGGCCGCCATGATCACACAGCCGGCCGCGACGATAATCCACCCGTAAAATATCTTTTTCTTTTCCATATGCTTCATCTTTCTTAATGAATCAAAGTATAAAATCCTCTATACAATAGCATATCCGGTTAGCGTCAACAAATAAAAAAACCCTGCCACAGACAGGGCTTCCCGGATCAGCGTTCTGTTACTTCGAGATGCAGTACGTCCGGCCGGGCATAATGGCCGCAGGGATCAAATTCCATGCGGGCCCGGTATACATTCCGCATATCCAGATCGGCATAGATGATATCCTCCCTGTCCCATACAGGTTCGGTGACGTAATGGCCGAAAGGATCCACGATGCAGCTGCCGCCGCGGCAAATCATCTCAGGCAGAAGGTCAACTTCGGCACGGGTGCTGAGATCCTGCGGATAGGACTTTCTGGTGATGATCATATCGCAGTTGATGAAGTAGCATTTTCCTTCCAGAGCGATATGCTGAATGGTATTGTGCCATTCCGGATTATCGTTTGTATTCGGGGAGATATAAAGACTTACACCCTTCTCATACAGGGCGGCACGGGCCAGAGGCATGTAGCTTTCCCAGCAGATCAGACTGCCTGCCGGGCCCCAGGGAGTGTCGGTAACTGGAAAGTATCCGTCCTGGGCATCACCCCAGACAACCCTCTCAGCTCCGGTCGGCTTCAGTTTTCTGTGGACCGGGGACATGGTGCCGTCAGGTGCAAAGACAGCGTTGGAATTATACAGTGTTCCGGTCCGCTGGCTGCGTTCGGAAAAGCCGATGCTGAGATAGACGCCGAGTTCGGCAGCGAGGGCGGACAGACGGTCTGTTTCCGGACCGGGAGCGACAATGGAGTTCTCATAATAGCGGCTCCAATCCTGCCGGCCGGGTTCTTCCCGCTTGCCGACCTTGAATCCGAAGGTCATGCCGTAAGGGTATCCGGGAATAAACAGTTCCGGGAAAACAATGAATTCTGCCCCGCGGGCAGCTGCTTCCCGGGTCAGCTGTTCGGCTTTCTGCAGGCAGGCATCCTTGTCAAACAATACAGGCTCAGCCTGGACAACGGCGATTCTGCAAATGTCTTTCATATCTTTCATCTCTGATTTCTCCTTTACGGGTTCAGATTAACATTGAAAAATAAATCATGAAAACGGAAAATAGAGATATGTTAAATCGAAAAATTCGATAAGGAATTGATTATGAATCTGAAAAATATCAGGACGTTTGTTACGGCGGCAGAGAGGAACAGTTTTACCGCAGCGGCCGTTGAACTGCATTATGCACAATCGACGGTAACCGCACAGATCGATGCTCTGGAAAGGGAATTGGGAGTGAAGCTGTTCATCCGCAGCGGCAAGAACATATCCCTGTCGGATGCCGGCCGGACTTTTCTCGGCTATGCCTACCGGATGCTCAGTCTGCAGAATGATGTGGAATCATATTTCCGCGGTGAAGAACGGATTTTCGGTACGGTCAGGCTGGGAATCATTGAATCTGTCAGTGCCTCGGATTATGTCACGGCGGTGGCATCGTTTCTGCAGGAGAATCCGGAAGTGGATATCCGGATGCTTGTCGGGACGACACTCGAACTGACTGAAAAACTGAAAAAGGGCGAGGTTGATCTGGTTTTCCTGCTGGATCAGCCGGTACAGGATCCGGATCTGTCCGTCCTCGCCCGGGCGGAAGCTGATGTGCTGTTTTTCGCGGCCTCTGACCACGATGTGCCGGCTGAGACCTCACTGGCCAGACTGCAGGATGAAACATGGATTCTCACGGAACCCGGATGCAATTACCGCCGTATCCTGGATGACCGGCTGACGGCGCTGAACCTGACCGTCAGAAATAATCTGGAAGCCGGCGTGACCGGAATGATTATTGACTTCGTCAGCCGGGATATCGGCATATCCCTCCTGCCGGTCTTTAATCTGAAAACGGCTCTGGAGCAGAAGCGGGTCAGGACGTTCGATGTCACCGACTGCCGGATACGTATGGAACTGCAGGTGCTGGCCAATCGTCATCACTGGCTTTCGCCGGCAATGCGGCGCCTGGCTGAGATCCTGAAAGATGCGATATCAAAGCCGCTGTGAACTATCTGCCAAGAGGAAGAAAGGTTTCCATTGCGTCTTCGAGATAAGTGTTCCAGAAAGCCCAGTCATGAATGCCGGGACCGTCTTTGAAGGTCAGCGGGGCTACCTGTTCCTGCAGGAAGTCACGGAACGCGGCCACTTTCGGATACAGGGCATCTTCAGTTCCGCAGGCCAGGTAAATCTGCGGGCAGTCACCGGCTGCGGCGGCCTTTTTATACATGGCGAAGACATCCCGCTCACTGCCGTCTACTTCGTCGAAGGGACCGAAGGCGGCCTGCAGGAAATCCCTGCGCAGGGGGAAACTGTCGGCGGCGGTGAAGTTGCCTGATTTCATGGCATCCGGGCCGGTTCTTTCCTTCAGCATGGCCGTATTGAAGATGGCCGGGGACAGGGAG
>JAFWEA010000162.1 GCA_017543005.1 Solobacterium sp.
TCTCGACCTGCCAGATGCCGATTGTCAGCGGGATCGGGTTTCCCACCCTGACCATGGCCATGACCGAAGAAAAAAATGACCGCTATCATACGGTCATCAATGCCATAGCAGATAATATGGCAGAACTTGTAAAACAGAGATCCGGGTGCTAAACCTGGATTTTTTTCCATTTGCCGGCATTGTAGATGGCAATGACCAACGCCGATCTGGATACCTGGTCGAAGGCAATTGCCACCCAGGCCCCGATCAGGCCCCACTGCAGGATGTTGATGGCAATATGGGCGACAACCGGACGCATCAGCAGCACCCCGACCAGCGTGATGACAGCAGTGGCCTTGGTCGCACCAGCCCCGCGCAGACTGCCGGACAGGATAAACTGCGGAATCTGCGCCGGCTGCAGCAGACCGACAATGGCCATGACGGGAATCGAAGCCGCAATGACCGCCGGGGTCGTGCTGTAGAAGCCGACAATATATTTCCCCAGGAACGCGAAGAACATGCCCATGACCACCGACATGGCGAGACCAACCCGCATGGTGCGCCGGCTGTAATGTTCCGCCATATCCGGCCGCTTCTTGCCCAGGCTCTGCCCGACCAGGGTTGTCGAACTGACAGACAGGCCCATGCCCAGCATGAAGGAAAGCGACTGGATATTCATGCAGATCTGATGGGTGGCGAAATACGGCTGGCCGAGCGATGCGACCTGGCGGGAGAACAGAATGATGCCGACCCGCATGATTGCCTGCTCAATCAGTGAAGGAATGCCGACCTTGACGATCCGGCTGATGGCGGTCATATCCGGCCGGAAGCCCTTCAGGAAGGACGGCAGGGTCACATGGAAATAATGGTTTCCGGAACCGACCACCCGCAGGGCAATGATCAGACCGACAGCCTGACCGATCACCGTGGCCAGCGAAGCCCCGGCCACACCCAGGGCCGGGAAGCCGAAGTGCCCGTTGATCAGCAGATAGTTGCCGACAATGTTGACCAGATTGGCCGTAATGTTGTAGATCATCGGCGAACGGGAGTTGCCGACGCCGCGCAGGGCTGCCGTCAGAGTGGCGGTAATGCCCATGGTCATGAAGCCGGCCATCTGGATCTGCAGGTATGCCGTGCCCATATCGATGATTTCTTCACTGAGGGCTCCGGTTGCCATGAAGCGGATCAGCGGCCGGGAGAACGTAATCCCCATTACCGAGGCAAACACGCACACCAGGAAGGACATGAACAGGCCCTGCCGCAGTGTCCGGTTGGCACTGTCATGGCGCTGGGCCCCGCGGTCACGGGCCACAGCCGCCGTCACGCCGACATTCAGGGCAATCATCAGTGAGACAAAGATAAACTTCGGCTGGTTGGCCAGACTGACGGCTGAGATCGCATCATCACCGTTGACCATGGAACCGACCATGATCATGTCTGCCATACCGACCAGACTCGTCAGAAGCTGTTCCAGCAGGGAAGGCCAGGCAATGCGCATGATGTCGCCATAAAGAACACTGCTGCGGCAGCCGGCCGGCAGCTTTCGGCGTTCTTTCCGGCTTTTTTTCTCTTCGGCCGCAAGAAACTCTTCCGTTCCCCACGCGACTTCATCGAGATATGTACGGATCATCTTTCTCTGTACGCTCATGCCTTCCTCCTTTCTTACAGCTTATCGGTTACAGCCACTTTTTCTTCCGGAAATACAGCAGTCCGCCGACCACAATCAACAGGCTGACGGCAATCACTGCCGGATAGCCAAGCGGTGAAGCCAGTTCCGGCATGAAAATGAAGTTCATGCCATACCAGCCGACAATCAATGTCAGCGGCATGAAGATCGCCGTAATCACGGTTAAAGCCGTCATGATCCGGTTCATCTTCAGATCGGCCTGCGACCGGCTCAGATCATTCAGCTGGGCCGTGTAGTCCCGGACGGACGAGGCGATGTCGTGCAGCCGGGTGATCCGGTTGCCGAACATGTGGAAATAGCGCAGATTCTCTTCGGCAAAGAAACCGTTGTTGTTTTCTTCCAGCTCCCCGGCAAAGGAAATCAGCTGTTCATAATGGATCAGCAGTTCCCGCATTTCCGTGCGGATCCGGTTCAGCCGCTTCAGATAGCCGGTATCCTTGTCCCCGAGGATCTCCTGTTCCAGGGTATACAGACGCCGTTCGTAGTTTTCCAGCATATCCATGTCATTGTGGATGATCTGTTCCAGGAAATCATAGAAGAACCGCTCCAGACACGGGGCTGTCCATTCTTTTGTCCGGCAGATCTCCTCGGTCATCCGCCCGGCTGTGCCGGTATCGTCGATGAAGATAATCCCTTTCTTGATCAGCACAAAGGAAAACTTCTTCCGCGGGCCGGAGAGATCCTTCCGGTCCAGGATGGCGAGATTGCCGGTCAAAGCGCCATGGTTGACAACCGCCTTGGTATTGTGAATCACTGCCGGATTCATGCCCATATCGATATCCACATGAAACATATCCCGCAGTTTGTCCCAGTCATCCAGGCTGATCACGGCCACAAACGGCTCAGCCGCCTGCCGGACTTCTTCCTGGGCGCATTTTTCCAGTTTATTCTTAATCAGATAGTACATCATATATCCCCTTCATTCCGTTATGATTCTGTTCGTATGACTGAACCGGAGATGACAGCAGTTTCCGCCGCCGGTTCTGCGCCCCGGACGAAGCTGCCGTAACCGGCAGTACCGATACGTGTCTTTCTTGTATTTCCCTTCTATTTTTCATGGGAAATCAGATCTTCATATGTTTCGCGGGCAATGACTTCCCGGGCTTGCCCGTCACGCACAAACACGACGCCCGGCACCGGCAGTTTATTGTACCTGGAGGCCATGGCATATCCGTAAGCTCCCGTCGTCTTCATGACGAGGATATCGCCCGGCTCCGTCTTCGGCAGTTTGATGGCATCGATCAGCACATCCCCCGATTCACAGCACTTTCCTGCCACTGTATATGTCATTGCCGGGGTATCCTCTTCCCTGCCGGCAATCAATGCGTCGTATTCCGCCTGATACAGGGCCGGCCGGATATTGTCGCTCATCCCGCCGTCCACGAAGATATAATGCCGGTTCGGGGTTGTTTTCATGAACCCGACGGTATAAAGCATATAACCTGCCTCGGCAACGATGCTGCGGCCCGGTTCGATGATCACTTTGCGGATCAGCCCGCCGGCCTGACGGTTTTCTTCCCGGCAGGTATCCAGGATACAGCGGCATACTTCCGGCAGCGGGATCGGTGCATCCTTCTCCGTATATCTGGCCGCGAAGCCGCCGCCAAGATCCAGGGTATGGACCCGGATGCCGTATTCCTGCTGCAGCCGCACGGCAAAGGCAAACAGTTTCCGGACCAGTTCGGCAAAGGCATTACGGTCAAAGATCTGCGAGCCGATATGGGCGTCCAGACCGGCAAATTCGATATTCGGGCATGCCTGCAGCAGGCGGATGGTCTGCACCACTTCCGCCTCATCGGTCATGGCAATCCCGAACTTGGAGTCCACATGGGCCGTCACGATGTAATGATGGGTATGGGCTTCGATGCCCGGATTGATCCGCAGCAGTGTCTTCACCCGGTAATCCGCATCCTGCATCAGTGCCGCAAGAACCTCGGCCTCCATGGCATTGTCGACAATGATCGTACCCACCCGGGCTTTCACTGCCTGCTGCAGTTCTGCCAGGGTCTTGTTGTTGCCGTGGAAATAAACCCGCGACATGTCAAAACCGGCTTTTCCGGCTGTATACAGCTCGCCGCCGGATACCACATCCAGACCAAAACCGTATTCAGCCGCCAGCCGCACCATGGCCAGGCAGCTGAAGGCCTTGGAGGCATAGACAACCTCGGTTTCCATTTCATCATCCCGGAACAGTTCACGGTAATCGCCCAGCCTCTGCCGCATGGCATTTTCATCGTATACATACAGCGGTGTGCCGTATTCCCGCACCAGTTCATCAACGGGTTTTCCTGCAATTGTGTACATACGGATATTATCCTTCCATCTTTAAATAAATATAAATGAATTAAGTGACTTGCGGAAGAATAAAACACCGCTTCCGCGGTGTTTCTCTGTTCATTTTCGGTTTCAGGACGCCTGACGTTCGTTATTTGCGGCCCGTTCCAGATAATCATCCAGAATCTCCCGGGTCATATAGCCGGGCACATAGCCGAACATCGTCTCATCAGGCTGATAGATGAAAGTTGTCGGATAGCCGCTGACGCCGTAGAACTGGGTCATTTCATACGTGCTGTCATAGACGATCTGCATGTCATAGCCCTTGTCGGCCATGTATTTTTCAATATAGTCGACATCCCCTTCCGAACCGAGATTCGGGGTTGCAACCAGAACAATCTGGACATCATCCCGGCTTTCATGCACCGCCTGCAGATCGGGCAGGAGTTCATTGCAGTAATGACACCAGGTGCCGAAGAACGTGACCACGATGGTCTTGCCGGAATACTCCCGGATATCGACCGGATCATTGTTTTTATCCGGCAGTGTGAAGCCGTACTTTTCAAGATCCGTCCCTTCTGTCGGAATCGAAGCCGTGCTGCTCTGCTGGCTCTGTGACCCGGCGGAAGCCGTATTGGCCGCCTGCTCGATCTGGTTGATTTCCCGAGCTGTCTGCCACAGCATATACGAACCCATGCAGAGAATCAGCGCCCCGCCGAGTTTCTGCGTATATTTGACCACATCCCGGTGACTGCCGAGGAAGGCCAGCACCTCTTCGGTAAACAGGCCGAGCAGCAGGAACATCACGACGAAGCCGGCGCAGAATGACGCAATATACAGCATGCCGGTTATCCGGCTGGCAGCGGTGGATGCCATGACTATGGCCGATGCCAGCAGAGGACCGTTGCACGGGGTCCAGGCAAAGCTGAAGAAGAAGCCCATCAGGAAGGCCTGCAGCAGATTCATCGGGCCGTTCTGCATCCGTTCAAACCGGCGTTCTTTCTCCAGCAGCGGGATCTGAATCAGACCGGCCGCGTTCAGGCCGAAGAGAATCAGGAACAGGCCGCCGAACATCTGGAACAGCCGGGCATGATTCTGGATAAACATGCCGAAGGCATACGAACCCAGAGCCATCAGGAAAAAGACCGAACAGATACCCAGTACAAAGAACAATGTCCGCAGCAGTGTGCGGATGCGGCGCTGGCCCGGTGATGCCTCCTGCATGCCCGAGGTCAGATACCCGAAAAGCAGCGGAATCAGCGGCAGCACGCACGGTGAGAAGAACCCCATCAACCCTTCCAGGAACAGACCGCTGTAAGTAAGACTTTCTGTCATATGCCTCCAGACCGGAACAGCCTTGCTTTCCGGTATATTTTCAAAACACGGATATTATAGCATATATGATATCCGATCCGTTTCCCGGTACTCTTCATGGTATGATTTTTGCGAGGGAGGAACGATTATGATCTATCCGTCATTTCCGAAAAAAGGTGATGTGCTGGGCATCTGTGCCCCCAGTGCCGGGGTTGGCCATAAACCCGAAGAATTTGATCTGGCCGTAAAGAATCTGAAAAAAGCCGGTTACAGGATTAAGGAGACTGCCAGTGTCAGGGTGGACGGCATCCGCAGTGCCGGAGCCGAGCAGCGGGCCGATGAGCTGGCCGAGCTGTTCGCCAATGACAGCGTGAATACCATTATGGCAGCCACCGGCGGTGATTTCCTGTATGAAATCCTGCCCTGCTGTGACTGGGATCTGTTTGTGCAGCATCCGAAATGGGTCTGGGGTGCCTCCGATCCGACCGGGCTGCTGTTCCCGCTGACGATGAAATATGACATCGCCACGATCTACGGCATGAATGCCGGCAGTTTTGATGTCAGCTCCCGCTTCCGCTTCGTTAAGGACAGCCTGCGGATCCTGGACGGCGAAGCGGTCGTGCAGAAGAGTTTTGACCGCATTGACAGTCATGAACCCTATGCCGATGTGCCGCTGGAACTGGGCAGGCCGGCCCGCTGGCAGAGCAATGTCCTCTCCGCTGAAATCAGCGGCCGCTGCGTGGGCGGCTGCATCGATGTGCTCAAGGATCTGATCGGCACACCGTATGACGCTGTTTCTTCCTTCAGCCGGCGTTACCGCCAGGATGGCCTGATCTGGTTCTTCGACAACTATGCCCTGTCCGCCGAGAACTTCTACCGCACCCTGCTGCAGATGAAGTATGCCGGCTGGTTCGAACATGCCAACGGCGTCATCATCGGCCGCCACTGCTTCCCGTCGTCTGACACAGGCATGACCTATGAGGAAGCCGTCAGCCGGGCCTTTTCCGACATCCCGGTCTTCTACGAGGCAGATATCGGCCACACCAAACCGTGCCTGACCATGATCTGCGGGGCCATGCTGGATCTGACCTATGATGACGGCAAAGCCGAGCTGAAATTTTTATGTGAATAACCAAATCGGATGTGCTAGAATATCTATGCGCGTCTGACGGGGTTGTAGCTCAGCTGGGAGAGCACCTGGTTCGCAATCAGGGGGTCGAGGGTTCGAATCCCTTCAGCTCCACCATGGACAACAGGACAGGACTGTAACAGTCCTGTTTTTGTATAATCTATTATAGAGACAAATCGAAGTTTGTGAGGGGGCATGCATGATGAGCCTGAAGTTGATAAAGCTAACAAAAACTTATGAGAAGCAATTAGGAGAAATGATCGACGAATGGAGAGCGGACCAGGAACTCAATCATACAAATCACTCTCCTTGGGCGATATTCAAAAATGATTATCATGATTTCGACTATTATCTTGAGAATCTCGAAGTGAAAGAAGCAGCGGACGGGAAAGTGCCAGACTCTGTATTTTTTCTTCTGGATACGGAACGAGACAAGCTCCTTGGAGCGATAAATATCCGTCATTATCTGAACGAGTATCTACGCAAGGAAGGCGGGCATATAGGGGACGGAATCAGACCAAGTGAACGCAGAAAAGGCTATGCCACGGAAATGATACGACTGGCCTTAATTGAATGCAGGAAACTGGGCATCGATAAAGTACTGATGATCTGTGACAAGGATAATATCGGATCAGCCAAATCCATTATCAATAATGGCGGGATTCTTGAAAACGAATTTATGAATTCAGATGGTGAAATTGAGCAGCGTTATTGGATCACCATCCGTAATTGACAACTTCCAATATATAGGGATGTCGTACAATCGGAGTTGGAAAATATGAAAAAACTATTTACTGCTATACGGAAATCTGATCTGGAAACGGTAAAACAGATCCTTGAAAAGAAGCCGGAACTGGTCAATTGCACAGCAAAACAACCGCCTAAGAAAGATGACGGGCAATCGCCTCTGCAGGTCGCTCTCAAAACCGGAAATACAGCAATCGCAAACTGTCTTCTGGATCATGGGGCGAATGTAAACTTCATTGAGGACGGATCCTGCTGTAACCAATGGAGGACGCCTGTGTTGCATGATGCCATCAACTGCGCAGTAATGCTTTGCAGGTGGAACACCAATGATAAATACATGGGGTTCCGTGTTTTCTCAACAAAGGAAAGGGCTGAGGAAGGTCTGGCCGTTCTGAAA
>JAFWEA010000163.1 GCA_017543005.1 Solobacterium sp.
ACCGAAGGCGGCCTGCAGGAAATCCCTGCGCAGGGGGAAACTGTCGGCGGCGGTGAAGTTGCCTGATTTCATGGCATCCGGGCCGGTTCTTTCCTTCAGCATGGCCGTATTGAAGATGGCCGGGGACAGGGAGACGATCCAGCCGAAGTTCTCATGCCAGCGGAAGCCGTTGAGCAGACTGCCGAAGCCGCCCATGGACAGGCCGCCGATGATGGTGTCTTCGCGTTTCCGGGACAGCGGGAACAGTCTTCTGGTCTGTTCCACGAGTTCTTCGCCGATATAGCGGCTGTAGTGTTCGCCGCTGGGCATGTCGACATAGAAATGATTCTCACCCGAGGGCAGGATGAAGGCGACGCGGTACTTCACGGCGAGCTGCTGCAGGAAGCCCTTGAAGACCCAGTCATTGTGGTTGCCGAAGAAACCATGCAGCAGATAGAAGGCCGGATAGGGTGCTTCCGGCGGCAGCGGCTGACTTTCAAATTCAACCGTGTCGAGCGGGATGATGACAGTAACCGGAACATTGCGCTGCAGGCAGCGGGAATACAGGTCAAGCTGAATGGTTGCCATACAATTACCTCCGTTTTCTGCACTGTAGCAGAAACGTGAAAGGCGTACAAGAAAATCGCGCCCATAAACAGAAGGGGATGCTTTATACTGATAACGGAGGACGAGATCCATGTATTGCCGAAAATGCGGAAAAAGCATTCCCGACAGCGCCCTGCGGTGTCCGTACTGTGACGCGCCGACGGTGAACCTGCTGAAAAAAGAAGGAAAGAAACTGATCGAACCGCTGACGGATCTGTTCAAAAAGAATCCGTACAGGCGGAAATAGAGGAACATATGAAAGCCGATTATCATTTTTTTGCGACCGTATCGCGGATGAAATACATCCAGCGCTGGGCCCTGATGCGCAGCAGCCGGCCGGAGAACCTGAGTGAACATGCCCTGGAAGTGGCGATGATTGCCCATGCCCTGTGCACCCTGGGCAATGTCCGCTACGGCAGACACCTCAACGGCGAACGGGCGGCCCTGATGGCCATCTACCACGACGCTTCGGAGATCATTACCGGCGACATGCCGACCCCGGTCAAGTATTACAGCGCCGAGATCCGCGATGCCTACAAGCATGTCGAGCAGATTGCCGATGAACAGCTGCTGGAACAGCTGCCGGAAGATCTGCGGGAAGTCTATGCCCCGGTGCTCAAGATGCAGGATGAGGAACTGGTGCCCTATGTCAAGGCAGCCGACAAGCTTTCGGCCTACATCAAGTGCATTGAGGAAGCCCAGGCCGGCAATGCCGAGTTTCGCTCAGCGGCCGAATCCACCCGGAAAATCCTCGAAGAGCTGGCGGAAACCACGCCGGAAATCAGGGATTTCATGACGGAATTCCTGCCATCCTACGGCAGCACGCTGGACGAGCTTCTGGCCCGGATCTGAACTGTTTTGGACAGTATCAAAAAAGTGTAATACAGCGATATTCATGCGAAAATTCAGCGTAACCGCTTACAATTCGGCAGACGCTGTTTTTTCTTTATTTTATAGATGAAAATCACTTCAAAGTTGATTATTATAGGAGATGGCGAAATTTCAAGGAATTTCCTTAAGGAGGTAATAATGAAAAGGAAAGTCAACATAACAGAAGTGGTGCTGCGCGATGCCAACCAGTCGCAGATTGCCACCCGCATGCCGCGTTCGGACTTTGCGGACATTCTGGAAACAATGGATGAAGCCGGATACTACTCCATGGAAGTATGGGGCGGTGCGACATTCGACTCCTGCCTGCGTTACCTGGATGAAGATCCGTGGGACAGACTCCGGTTTATCCGTTCGAAGGTCAAGAAAACCAAGCTGCAGATGCTGCTGAGAGGTCAGAATATTCTGGGTTACAAGCACTATTCCGATGAGACCGTACGGGCATTCGTCCGCAAGTCCGTTGAAAACGGCATCGACATCATCCGGATCTTCGATGCCCTGAATGACCCGGCCAACATGGCGACTGCCATTGACGAATGTCTGAAGGCCGGCGGTCATGCCCAGGGTGCAATCTGCTATACAATCAGCCCGATCCACACCTTCGAAAGCTATGTCGAACTCGGCAAGAAGCTGGAAGAAATGGGCTGCAACTCCATCTGCATCAAGGATATGGCCGGCATCATCAGCCCGCAGATCGCCTATGATCTGGTCAAGGCCCTGAAGAAGGAACTGAAGGTTCCGGTATACCTGCACTCCCACACCACAACCGGTCTGGCCCAGATGGCTCTGCTGAAGGCCATCGAAGCAGGCGCTGACGGTGTTGATACAGCGATCTCCATCTTCTCCGGCGGTACATCTCATCCGTCGACAGAATCCCTGGTTTACACGCTGAATGAAATGGACTACGACACCGGTGTTGATCTGGGTGTCTGCAAGAAGATCAACGATCACTTCAAGCCGGTCCAGGCAAGATTCCTGAAGGAAGGCGGCCTGAACCCGTCCGTTCTGACCACCAAGATCGACGCCCTGACATACCAGGTTCCGGGCGGCATGCTGTCGAACCTGATTTCGCAGCTGACAGCAGTCGGCAAGCTGGACAAGCTGGATGAAGTTCTGCTGGAAACACCGAAGGTCCGTGAAGACATGGGTTATCCGCCGCTGGTCACTCCGATGAGCCAGATGGTCGGTACACAGGCTGTCACAAATGTCCTGACCGGTGAGCGCTACAAGCTGATCTCCAACGAAGTCAAGGCATACTGCCGCGGTGAGTACGGTCATGCTCCGGCCCCGATCAGTGAAGAACTGATGAAGAAGGCCCTGGGTGACGAAAAGCCGATCGAAGGCCGTTACGACGATACAATTGAGCCGGAAATCCCGGGCGCCAAGGAATATCTGGGTAATCTGGCCGAAAGCGAAGAAGATGTACTGAGCTACGTCGCCTTCCCGCAGCAGGCAGAAAAGTATCTGCGTGAGCGCATGGAAAAGAAGGCACTGAAGGTCAGTTACCGGATTCAGGAGGTTGAAGAATAAATATGGGTGTTGGACAGGCTCTGATCATCGCCGCCTCCGGGTTCCTTGTCGTCTTCATCATGCTGGTGCTGCTGTGGGTGATCATCGGCTGCATCAACAAAGTGGTCAGCGGTCTGACTGCGAAGAAGGATGAACCGGTCAAGGCTCCGTCACCGGCTGCTGTCATGGCTGCCGCAGGCGCTGAAGAACAGGTATTCGACGACAGAACATACGGCGGCGAAATCGCTCTGTATGGTGACATGGATGACAAGACAGTTGCCTGCATCATGGCAATTGTCAGTGATGAGACAAAGATTCCGCTGAGCCAGCTGATCTTCAAGTCCATCAGAGAACTGCAGTAAAGGGGGAGAAACTGAAATGAAATACATCGTTGTACTGAATGACAAGAAATACGAAGTGGAAGTCGAAAAAGGCAATGCCACTGCTGTCTACGCCGGTCCGGCTGATCCGATTCCGGCCGCTGCACCTGCACCTGCTCCGGCTGCTGCTCCGGCACCTGCCGCTGCCCCTGCTCCGGCTGCTGCCCCGGCTGCTCCGGCTGCCGCTGCCGGCGCCGGCGATCCGGTCAAGGCACCGATGCCTGGCACAATCCTGGATGTAAAGGTCAGTGCCGGTCAGGCTGTCAAGGCCGGTGACACCCTCTTCATCCTCGAAGCCATGAAGATGGAAAATGAAATTTCCGCGCCGAAAGACGGCACCATTACTTCTGTTGTTGTCAGCAAGGGAGCTTCCGTACAGACTGATCAGCTGATCGCTACCATTCAGTAGGAGGCTGTACCTGCATGAATATCATCGAAATTCTGATCAAGATCTTCCAGGAATCCGGTTTTGCCGGTCTGATCGAGGACCCGCGGTCCCTGGTCATGATCCTGCTGGCCTGCTTCCTGCTGTATCTTGGCATTCACAAAAAATATGAACCGCTGCTGATGATCCCGATTGCCTTCGGTATCCTGCTGGCTAACCTGCCGCGGACCGGGATCACAGACGGCCTGATTCACTATCTGTCGCTCGGTGTCGAATACGGTATCTATCCGTCCCTGGTCTTCCTGGGCACCGGTGCCATGACCGATTTCGGACCGCTGATTGCCAACCCGTCATCTCTGCTCATGGGTGCGGGTGCACAGTTCGGTATCTTCACCGCCTTCCTGATGGCGCTGGCCCTGGGCTTTGAGCCGAATGTTGCCGCAGCTATCGGTGTCATCGGCGGTGCCGACGGCCCGACGGCCATTCTGACCGCTTCCAAGCTGGCCATGGATTACCTGCCGGCCATCGCGATCGCAGCCTATTCCTACATGGCCCTGATCCCGATGATCCAGCCGCCGCTGATGCGCCTGATGACCACGAAGAAAGAGCGTGAAACCGTCATGAAGCAGGCC
>JAFWEA010000164.1 GCA_017543005.1 Solobacterium sp.
GTCTTCATATAGAACAGCAGGCGCAGCTTGCGGGCCAGTGCCTTCAGGTCCCGGCGCTCAATGATATCATTCAGGGCTTCATCCACCGCATGGAAAAACGGACCGCCCTCCAGCACATTGACTTTGGCCGGAATCTCGCTCAGCAGCATCCCTTCCTTGTGCAGGATCAGCAGATCAATTTCATATTTGTCTTCCGGCAGGGCTGCCATGAGCGTGTTCAAAACACGGGCCACGCCGCCCATGCGCATTTCATCGTTGACAAACAATATCTTCCGCTTATCTGTCATAGAGTTTCAGTACCTGCTCCATCCTGCCGGTCTTCAGCAGATGGTAAATCACTTTCTTCTTGAGGCCGGCCTGTCTGACTGCCGGATCTTTATCGTAGTCCGGATAGGACTGCCGCAGCCTTTCCATATTCTTCCTGAGATAGTCTGCCCGGATGCTGCGGTCGGAGAAATCCCGGATTCTGAGCGTGGTCAGATCCAAGCCGTGCACAATATACAGCGACTTCAGTGCCTTCAGCACTTCCGGCTCATTGCCATTTGCCTTCACATAGTTCACGATGCCGTCCAGAGCATCATAGATATCAAAGATGCGCGGATCACTGCTGTGGGCAATCGAACCCTGCCGCTGCCGGTAAGCATACAGCGGCTCATTGACTTTGACAACCTTTTCGGCCCGGTACAGCAGGATCGGGATCACGGCCAGGTCTTCATAGAACTTCCCTTTCGGAAAGCGGATATCAGCGAACAGTTCCCGCCGGAACAGCTTGTTGCAGGCGGAGTTGTTGATAGCAATCAGTGCCGGGGTTTCCCTGACACTGGTGCAGGCAAACTGACCGCCGTCACTCTGCTTTGTCGTGCCGTCTTCATAGAAGTACTCCATGTCCGAGACGGCAATGTCACTGTCCGTTTCTTCCAGGGCCTGCCGCAGGTGGGCAATCATGTCCGGATGAATGCGGTCATCCGAGTCCACACAGGCAATATAGTCTCCTGTAGCCCGGTCCAACGCAAAATTGCGGGCATCACTGAGTCCGCCGTTAGGCTTATCCAGAATCTTTATCCGTTCATCACGCCGGCTGAATTCTTCCAGAATATCCCTGCTGTTGTCGGTGGAACCGTCATTGACGCAGAGAATCTCAAGATTCTCATCCGTCTGAGCAACGATGCTTTCCAGACATTCGAGCAGATAATTCTGCACATTGTATACCGGTACGATTACTGTCGTCTTTTTGTCCATATACGTCAAAAGTATAACAAAAAGCGATGGTTTTCACCACCGCTAATATGAGCAGGCCCAGCCGTCACAATGCGCCGGCCAGAACTTCACTGTCGTGTCCATCTGGATGCCGCTGGTTACCGATACCGGATGATCCATGAAGAAGATATCCATATTGCCATGATGGCCGAACCACACTGCCCCATCCCGCAGGATTTCGTTTTCATTCAATGTGTATTCGACTTCATTCCAGGTCACGGCAATCGGTTCATTTGATTCCTCAACGACCTTGCCGTCCACCACCATGGCATAGTAATCAGAGCCGCAGTCCTTGACAAAGTCATGATGGACACCCAGTTTCCGCAGCAGTTCATTCTCTTTTTCAGTAATTACCGTGGTATTTGTGCCTTCATAACGGATCAGCACAATGGTCGGATATTTTTCCGCATTGTCCAGCATCCGGAGTACATCCAGATTGGTATCCATGAACAGCGATCTGGTCGACATCCATTCCGTACTGTCCATGATGTCATTCATCAGGTCATCCTCCCGGTGATCATGGACATGTTCAGCCGTCAGTGCGGCCAGATCACGGGTGACGATCTCTGCGCCCCAGGCATTGTTGTGCCAGCTGTCGCCATGCAGGTTCATGTACCAGCCCAGCTCTTCAGCCTTGCGGGTGTAGTCGACATAATCAATCCCCTGTTCGTCCAGAAACTGCCAGACAGCCGCCAGCTTGTTGGTGCTGCCCTGGTCAATGGCATACGGGGTCTTAGTAAACAGCAGGTAGATATTCTCTTTCCGGCAGAGTTCTATAATCCGGTTCAGTTCAAACTGTTCCTGCTCACTGAGGGTAACCTCGTCATTGACTTCATAGGTGTCCAGCGGCACCGGGTTGAAGTTATCGGCTTCCTGGCGGACATAACCGCCGATCCAGTTGATTTCCGTGGTCGGCTTTGCCCCGTCGA
>JAFWEA010000165.1 GCA_017543005.1 Solobacterium sp.
CATTGTCTGCAGCCTGTCACCGCTGCTCAATGCCCTGCTGTATCCCCTGGTGCGCACCATCAGTGCCGTACCGGTTACCAGCTTCATCATTCTGGTCATGCTGTGGCTGCCCTATACGTATGTGCCGGTCTTCATTGCCGCTCTTTTGGTCACACCGATTGTCTTCGGCAATGTCCGGGCAGGCATCACGGAAACCGATCCGGCCCTGCTGGAGGTCGCAAAGATCTACCGGTTTACCCGCATGAAGAAACTCAAGCATGTCTATATTCCTTCGGTGCTGCCGTACTTCTGGTCCGGGGCCCTGACCGCACTGGGTCTCGCCTGGAAAGCCGGCATTGCGGCCGAAGTGCTGGCCCTGCCGAAAAATGCCATCGGCAGCGGCATGTACTACTCGAAACTCTATCTGGAAACAGCGGATCTGTTTGCCTGGACGGTCATCGTTGTCATCTTCAGTTTCTTCTTTGAGAAACTGATGCAGGCCTTCATGCGCCGCCGCAAAGAACAGGAGGATGCCTGATGAAAGTCACTGATCTCTGTGTCCGTTATGGCGACAAGATTGTCCTGGATCATTTTTCGGCCGAATTCGGTCCCGGCATCACCTGTATTGTCGGCCCCAGCGGCTTCGGCAAGACAACCCTGCTGCACACCATCGCCGGTCTTGTCAAACCGGACAGCGGCACGATTGAAGGCGGGCCGCAGAAGGTATCCCTGATGTTTCAGGATGACCGGCTGTTTCCCTGGATGAATGCCCTGCAGAATATCACGGTTGTCTGTGATGACGAGGAAAAAGCCCGCCGTTACCTGAAAGCCGTGGAACTCGAGCAGGAAGCCGAGTCCATGCCGAAGGAGCTGTCCGGCGGTATGCGCCGGCGCATTGCCTTTGCCCGGGCCCTGGCCTATGACGGAGATATGCTGCTGCTGGATGAACCGTTCAAGGGCATGGATCTGCCGCTGGTGGAGCGTCTGGCCCCGCTGCTGCAGGGCCTTGATATCCCGGTCATCCTTTCTACGCATTCGCCCGAAGAACAGGCCATTGTCGGGGGAACGATTCTGGAGATGAACAAACTATGATCAAAATCGCAATATACGGCAAGGGCGGCATCGGCAAGTCCACCACTGCCTCAAATCTGAGCATGGCCCTGAATGAGATGGGCTATACCGTCATGCAGGTCGGCTGTGATCCGAAAGCGGATTCCACCGGCAGTCTGTGCGGCGGCCGCAAGATTACAACTGTCCTGGATGCCATCCGGGAAAAAGGCAACAACGTCACCCTGGATGACATTGTCACCATCGGCGACGGCGGCGTCATCTGCATGGAAGCCGGCGGACCCACACCCGGCGTCGGCTGTGCCGGGCGTGGTATCATTACCGCTTTCGAGAAGATCGAACAGCTCGGGGCCTTTGCCCGTTATCAGCCAGATATCGTCATCTATGACGTGCTCGGCGATGTCGTCTGCGGCGGCTTTGCCATGCCGATCCGCAACGGCTATGCCCGCAATGTCTTCGTTGTGACCTCAGGGGAGAAGATGGCCCTGTATGCCGCCGGCAATATTTCCCTGGCCGTAGACAACTTCAAGGCCCGCGGCTATGCCCGGCTCAGCGGCATCCTGCTGAACTGCCGCAATGTCGACGATGAGCTGGCCAAAGTGGAAAAGCTCGCCGATGACATCGACAGCCGCATCATTTCCGTGATTCCCCGGGAAAGTATCGTCCAGGAAGCCGAAGCGCTCGGCAAGACAGTCGTTGCGGCTTTCCCGGACAGCCCGATGGCAGAAACATACCGCACCATGGCGAAACAGGTGCTGGAGGCCTGCGCCGATGATCAGTGACAATGCCGGCGGACTGCCCCGCTACTGCCACCCGTATCACGGCGGCTGGGATGTGGCCACGATTGCCCTGGATATTCCGGAAAGCCGGATCCTGTTTATCTGCCCGGTAACCTGTGCCCGCAACATCTGCCTGAATGCCATCAAGGGCGGATACAAGGACCGGATTGATGTCCTGGCCCTGACCGAAGACGATATCGTTTCCGGCAGTTATGAAGAAAAAACCATCGCCGCGGCCTGTGAGATTCTCGATACCGTACAGCCCCGGCCAAAGGCCATGATCCTCTATGTCAGCTGCATCGATGCCATGCTCGGCAACGATCACAGTTTCCAGACCGAGGAAATCATGTCCCGCTATCCGGATGTGAACTGCTTCGTGCTGAAGATGTGCCCGATCACCCGCTTCAGCGGTGACCTGCCGCTGGTCGCCCTCCAGCATGACATGTATGCCCCGCTGCCATTGGAGCGCATCCCGCATGCGAAGACCGTCGGCATCATCGGCCCGAACATTGCTCTGGCTAAGGAAAACGAACTCGCGCAGATCCTGAACGCGGCCGGGTACCGTGTCCTGCACATTCAGGCCTGTGACCGTTA
>JAFWEA010000166.1 GCA_017543005.1 Solobacterium sp.
CAGTTCCAGGGCATTGAAAGCCCGGGTATTGTAGGAAGAGTAAGGGTCCATGACATTGGTATAGCCGGCACTGTTCAGCCCGTATACCAGAATGGTATGCGAGACCCAGTTTTCCGCTGTGGATTCCCTTGTAAACGGCGGGCCCTGCACCGACATGACAACAATCCAGCCGCTCTGCAGTGCCTGGATGAAAGCCTCTTCCGACAGATGGTTGACATAGCGCAGATCATATTCCTCCGCCAGCTTCTTCCATACCTTCGGGCTGGTTCCCTCGTGACCGGTATTCATGTATTTCCAGTTGTAGAACTGCATGCCGGTATCATACGGGGTCAGGGTCAGATCAGTCAGCCGGTTGACCAGCATGGCACCTACACTCGGTGAGCAGCCGCTGCGGCCGGCCGTGTAATCACCGATCATCAAACTGCTCCAGCGTGGATCCGTCTGGCTCAGATAGACAATTCCGTCGATCCTGGTGCTCTGCCAGTTCCCATCCCGGTCATAGCTGTATGTCACCCAGTCTTCTTCCATCGGATCAAGCGGATTCTTGAAGATGATGGACATGATATTGTCGTCCGGGAAATAGGTGTTCTCCCACCGCTCATACAGCACAGACGGAACAGCCGCAAGAAAGATCAGAATGACCGCCAACAGGAGCTGTTTGAGTTTTCTGAATCTTCCCTTCCGCTTCATATCATTATTATATTGTCACAATGGTTTTCTGAGCGTGATTTCTGTTTCCGGCACCAGGCCGAAGCGGGCGGCGTAGGCCATGGCTTTCTGCAACTGTTCCGGGTCTGCCACATCAATCGGCCGGTGGGCATCACAGCCCAGGATCACCCGGCAGTTCTCCTCTGCCGCAATCTGCCAGAAACCGTCAAAGGGATAATTTCTGTTTTCCCGCAGGCCCAGCATGTTGATCTCCAGCAGGATATCCAAGGTTTTGGCCTTTTGGCAAAGCCGGGTGATTTCCCGGGTATATACTTCTTCAGGACCGGTAAAGAGAAACAGATCCGGGTGTGCAATATACGTAAACCGGCCGGTTTCCATGCCGGCGATAAGTCTGTCCACATAAGCCTGCAGTGCTTTTGGATCATCCTGTGGCCGGGAGTTGTAGATTTCCTCCCGGCTGTCGGTATAATGCTGGGCCAGCAGCAGATAATCAACCGGATACGGCGACAGCATTTCCAGCATGTCCGCAAACAGGTCCGGATAATACTCCGCCTCAAAGCCGAGCTTGATATCAATCTTGTCCTTATACTCTTCCCGCAGACTCAGAACGCTCTGCACATAATCATCGAGCAGCCGCACGGGCACCCGGAAGCGTGACTCATGACCGTCCGGGAACGGCATCGGAATATGGTCCGAGAAACCGAGCGTTTTGACGCCCCGGGCAATAGCGGCTTCCACATAATCCCGGTCCTTTCCGTTTGCATGCCCGCAGCGGGCTGTATGCGTATGATAGTTGGCAATCATAATGATTCTCTCCTGACAGGCAAGATTCGCCCGTCTTTCATTTTATCAGCCGGCTGAAAAAGCACAATGACGGTATAAAAAAACCGCACCCTTCAGAGGATGCGGCTGTTACGTGTTAATCTTTTCTGCTCTGGTGATATACCAGGAAGCCGAGGATGCCGGCAGTCAGAACCAGACCGGACAGGGGGCTTGTCCCTTTATCCGCAGTATACGGCACGATCGGTACAGGTGTCTTCGGGACCGGAGTCGGGGTCGTCTTCGGAGTCGATGTCGGGGTGGCAGTCGGAGTCGATGTCGGTGTTGCTGTCGGAGTAGACGTCGGAGTGGCAGTCGGGGTCGACGTCGGTGTTGCTGTCGGAGTAGCAGTCGGGGTCGACGTCGGAGTAGCAGTCGGAGTCGATGTCGGGGTGGCAGTCGGAGTCGGCGTCGGTGTTGCATCTGCCTTATTTGTTATTGTTGCCGCATTCTCTTCCGGTGTACTCCGGTTATATGTCCCCCGGGCCCAGAATGACCAGGACGGATGGCTGTCAAACGTAATACTGCCGGGATTCCCTGCCGTCATCGTGAACCCGCCTTCCGCATGATGACCGAAGCCGACCAGATATGTGGTTCCTTCCCAGTCTTCATGAGGGAATTGCGGATGTTCGCGGACCATGGCCAGCAGGATTTTCTGTTCAAGCACGCTGATCGTTTCCGGTGTCCAGATATACAGCTGGTTTCCCTTTTTCGCAGCGATGAATGATTTCGGATATGTGTCTGTATAAACAGGGAAAGTCGTGACGCTGTTGGGCCTGATCCAAACCCAGTTTTCATCGCCTGTCAGTGTTTCCATTTTGATGCTCGGATCTTTATGGACCGTTTCCGTATAACCTTCAATCGGTTCTTCTTCCACGGTAAAAGAATACGGCTCCAGCGTGTTCGGATCAAATGCAGGATGATCCGTATCTGTATCCTTGACGATAAAATCATATTTCCACCCGTTCGCTGCTGTAACGGTGGCGGTTTCATAGACGGTATTATTGGCGGAAAGCTTGACGGTAATGCTGTCGGGCCGCTTGCCTTCTGCATTGTCATTGTCTTCCCATACTTTCGTAAACGGTATAATGATGTCGACCGGGGTATATGTATCCACTCCGTCAGCTTTAATTGAGGATATGCTGATAGCAAGCATGCAGCATACTGTAGACAACAGAATCAGCAGTTTCTTCATAAAAAAACTCCCTCCTGCAGATCAATACGTCTGTCTTATCGGCTGTACCTGTATCATCAACTATATAACATTGTTAGACATTTTTCGTCACCCTTACCGCGAGTTTAGGCAATCACCCTATAAATGACTGTAAAAAAACAGAAAAAAGGATTGCTCCGGCAGCTCAGGCCTTCCGGTGCAGTCCTTGAATGAGTTAATATCCGCAGAATGATCTATCAGCCGATGATGCCCTGTTTTGTCTTCGGCCGGCTGAGTTCAAGCCCTTCGGCATCACAGTAGCGGACCAGAGCCGCAGCAGTCCGGCCCCAGAAATGCCGGATCAGGTCATGGAATTCCGGCAGGGTCATCTGCCCGTTGGTGCCGAGCAGTTCATACTTCACGTTGTAAAACATATAGCGCAGGTTCAGGTCCGTAAAGCCCCGCTCCAGATAGAATTGTCTGCGCTGTTTCCGTTCTTCGTAGTTTTCCGCCTGCGGTATGACTTCCTCAATGTCCAGTACGATCTTCCGGTCACGATGTTCCTGACACAGCTGCTTCAGTATCTCGGTGCCGTAGCCCTGACCGCGCAGATCTTCTTCAATGGCCAGATAGGACAGAAAGGATGTCGATGCCTCAGGATGATGAAACATGCGGGCAAAACCGGCAAAGATATCATCGTCTTTCAGGAAGACCGTCAGTTCACTGTCCGGGTCCCCGGTATTGGCCAGCATGCGGAACGGCATGCGCTCATTTCCCGGGAAAGCCTGCACATAGAGTTCCCGTACCTTGGACAGGTACGGGTCCTGTTTTGTCTGTATTCTATGAATTCTCATATTGCTGTCTGATTTCTTCCCTGTATTCATCCAGAATCCCGCTCAGTTCCGCCAGGGTGCTGACGGAAGCGATGCGGCCGCGGTAACGGGCCGAGTTTTTCATGCCGGACAGATACCATCCGCCCATGCCGCGCATCATGCGCATGCCGGTATATTCCCCTTCCTGCGCACACAGCCGGACTGCGTAGTCCAGGCACAGGTCGAGCCGTTCCAGTTCGGTCGGCGGGGTATAGGGAAGCCCGCGGAAATGACAGTCCAGTTCCTGCATGAAGAACGGTCTGCCCAGCAGGCCTCGGCCAACCATGACGGCGTCACAGCCGGTTTCCGCAAACATCCGCTCCGCGTCTGCCACCGTCCGGATATCACCGTTGCCGATGACCGGAATGCTGACCGCTTCCTTCACCATGCGGATATAGGTGTTGTCGCTGTTCCCTTCGTACATCTGTGCCTTGGTGCGCCCATGGATCGTGATCGCATCGGCCCCGGCCCCTTCCATGCGCTGCGCAAACTCGGCACAGTTGATGTGCTGGCGGTCCCAGCCGGCCCGGATCTTGACGGTGACCGGCCGGTCAGTATGACTTTTCACCGCCCGGACGATCTCTTCCGCATCTTCCGGATGGTTCAGCAGCCAGCTGCCGGCGTGGGCCTTGAGCACCTTGGTGACCGGGCAGCCCATGTTGATGTCGATGATGTCACAGTCGGTATGTTCGGTTAAATACTCGGCTGCTTCCGCCATCGTATCGGGATCGTGCCCGAACAGCTGCAGCGATACCGGGTGTTCATCCGCCACCGTGCGGCACATGTCAAAAGTCCTTCTGCTTTCGTAGTGCAGGGCCTTGTCGGAAATCATCTCCGACACGACGAGACCCGCCCCGTACGCATGGCAGAGGGACCTGTATACCGGATTGGAAATACCGGCCAGCGGGGCTGCCGCCAGCCGGTTACGAATCGAGACGCTGCCGATCTTCCACATTGTTATGCTTCTCCAGGGCAGTCTTCAGGTCTTCTTCACTGAACTGATATTTCTTGCCGCAGTACTGGCAGACAACCTCTGCCCCGTGATCCTCATCGATCATCTGCTGGATATCATGCGGATCCACCAGGGAAAGGGCCGTCAGGAAATGATCCCGGGAACAGTCGCAGTACCAGTATGTATCCTTGTATTCGAGAATTGACGCGTCCGGGAACAGCTCCATGATGATCTGTTCCGGGGTCCGGCCGGCCCGCAGATAGTCGGTCATCGGCCGCATGGTGCTGCTGACCAGTTCAACATACTGGATAATCTCTTCGACCACATCCGGCAGCAGCTGGATGATCATCCCGCCGGCCACTTCCACCGTAGCATCCGGATTGACATAGACACCCACCGCCACAACGGACGGGGTCTGTTCACTGTAGGCAAAATAGACCGCGAAATCCTCACCGATCTCGCCGCTCTGCAGCTGCACAACACCGGTAAACGGTTCCTTCAGACCCATGTCGCGGGTCACTGTCAGGGTGCCGTCACGGCCGACTGCCTTCCCGACATCCAGTTTGTTCGTTTCCGGGTTGGTCATATTGATGCGGGGATTGCCGATAAAACCACGGACCCCGCCGCGGCCGTTGCCCTGGGCGACAATCGTGCCGGCCGGCCCATGTCCGTTGATTGTTACCGTAACATGTTCATCGCCGTTTTTCAGATCGCTGGCCATCAGGGCATCCACGGTCAGAACCCGCCCCAGGGCCGCACAGCTCGTCGGCCACAGTTCATGACTTTCCCTGGCCGCCCGGACCAGTTCCGTTGTATCTGCCGCATGGATCCGCACCTGTCCGTTCAGGGCTTCCGCAATTACGATTTCCTTTGCCATTTATTTCACACTCCGTATGCATTTCTCGTTGATTCTGCGCATTTTCTTACTGTCGATTTTCAATACTTTCCGATCCGCCGTAAACAGACCGTTGATTTCATCTTCCACATCCGATACCTGGGTGAAGATACAGCCGGTCAGGCCCTTCGGGATATTTTTCAATACATCCCGCCGGTACGCTTCCAGTACGGCTTCATTCCACTGCAGGCGGTCGGTGAACTTCTTGTATCCGTAGACCGAGGCCGGTTCGCTGTGCCCCTGTTCCAGGTAGGAATAGCCGCCGAATTCACTCAGGAACATCAGCCGCTCTTCCGCTTTCGGGGCCCGGAACGGCCGGAAGTAACAGTGACGGGAATCAAAGTCCCCGGCCCCCTGATCATGCCAGCCGCTGGCACTGTCGATCAGCCGGGTTGTGTCGTATCCCCGGATATATTCCGTAACCTGCACGCTGTCAAACTGTCCCCAGCCTTCATTGAACGGCACCCAGGCAAAGATGCAGACGGAA